>CBIHRE010000376.1:0-5443 GCA_966212385.1 uncultured Akkermansia sp.
CGCCATCGCCTCCGGAGGCGAACCCGCCGCGACAATTTCTCGCCACGCCGCCGTCAGCTCCGGATGTGAATCGAGGCACATCACGCGCATGACAAAGCGCAGCTCGTTAAAGAGGCCGCCCGTCCACTCCGACCGATACACCAGCGGATTTTTGAGCGCGTATGGATTCTCCTCCGGATCGCTCCTCCGCTCCGCCGCGCCCGGCTCGACGTAGACGTCCTTGCGCACCGGCAAACGCCGGATCGCGAAACGCTCCGGCCCGCCCTCCGTGCCCGGACGCTGGTTCCAGAGCCGCTGCCCTTCGGCCGACATCACGAACTCGATGAAGGCCCGCGCCACCCGCGGATTCGGCGCGCCGCGCAGCAGCCCGATCGGATCGACCGAAAACACCGTGCCGCCCGGCGGCGAACGGTAGGCCACGCGCGTGCTGCCCGCCCGGCGAGCCAAGGCCTCCACCTGCTGCCGCCCGTAGAAATCGATGCACATGCCCGCCGCGCAATTCCCCGCCGCCACGTCGATCGGCACCTTCTGCGCGCTGTCCGTGAAGTAGCGGGCGTTCGCCGAGATCGCCTGCAGTAGCTTCAAACCCTCAAGCCAGCCCTCCGCCACCGCCGCCTTCTCCGCCGCCGCGCGCGCTTCCTCGCTGGCAAACCTCGCCGTCGCCATCCGCCCGTCGACCACCGCGTGGATCCGCTGCTGCAGCACGTTTTCGAAGGCCTTGTTCATCGAGCCGCTCTTCGTCGGATCGGCCAGCGCCACCTGCCCCGCGTAGCGCGCATCGGCGAGGTCGGCCCAGCCCGTCGGCTCAGGCAGGCCCAGCCTCTCCAACGCGTCGCGGTTGTAGACGATGCCGAAGGAGCTCAACACCGCCCCGCTCCAGCGCCCCTGCGGATCGCGAAAATCATCGCCGGCATGCCGCACGGGCACGATCTCCTCGTTCATCCAGTCCGGCTTCGCATCTCCCTCCGCATACATCGGCACCAAGCGCCCCGCCCGCGCCTGGGAAATGAAATCGTAGGCGCCGCCACCGAAGAACACGTCGATCCCGCAGCCGGCGTCCGATTCGAGAAACGCCTTCCGCGCCTCCTGCGCCTCCGCCGGCGCGTCCTTGGACAGGCGTCCGTTGGCAAAAGACGCCAGCACGGTCGCGCTCCACGGCCGCCCGAGCTTGCCCGTCCAAAGGTTTTGAAACGACGCGACGTATTCGCCTTCCAGATACCGGGTGATCTCCGTCGTGCCGCCGATCAGGCGCCAGTCGATCCGCACGCCTCGCCCCGTGCGCGCCTGGTAGCGACGACGAAAAGCCGTCTCGAACTCGTGCCGGATCGCCTCGTTGTGCGGCGAGATCACGATCACCGTGTCTTCGTCGACGCCGGCGACCGCATCGGCTTTCGGACGGAGCGCGAAAGGCAGCGCGAGCACGACCGCGAGCAGGACAAACAAGATGGCGTTACGGATCATGTCGAGGAAGTGGCACGGGCGTCCCGCCCGTGGTTTTGAAAAAGCGGCGCCATTTTTCAGCGCTCCAGCACCACCACGTCCTCGGCCGCCACGATGGCGTGCAGATCACCCTCGCCGGCCCCGGCCAGGTGGCGCGGGTTCAGTTCATAGACCTTGAGCGGCTTGCCGCCCGAGCCCGTGCCACCCGAGCCACTTGCCGCCGTCGCGGCCGGAACAAAGTCATACTGCGCCACCTCGCCGAGGTAGGTGGCCTCGCCGATGCGCCCGCGCACGCTGTTCGTGGCGTCGCCGCGTTCGCGCAGCACCCAGCACTCGGGCCGGATCGACAAGGTCACCTCCGCCCCCGCCTGTGCCTGCGCGTTCGCGTCCCCGAAAACGCCGACAAAGCGCCCCAACGCCGTCTCCACCTCCGCCTCGCGCCCGCGCCGCGCGATAAGTTTGCCCGCGATGAAATCCGTCTCGCCGATGAAGTTGGCCACCGTCTTGCAGACCGGCCGCCCGTAGACTTCGCGCGGAGAACCGACCTGCAGGATATGCCCGCCATCGAGGATCGCCATGCGGTCGGCGATCGAGAGCGCCTCCTTCTGATCGTGCGTCACGTAGACCGTGGTGAGCTTGAACTCCTTGCACACGCGGCGGATCTCCGCGCGCATCTCCAGGCGCAGTTTCGCGTCGAGGTTGCTCAGCGGCTCGTCGAGGAGCAGGCAGCGCGGCCGGATCACCAAGGCTCGGGCCAGCGCCACGCGCTGCTGTTGCCCGCCCGAAAGCTGGTTCGGTTTGCGCGCGGCGTAGGCGCCCATGCGCACCGACTCCAATGCCTCGCCCACGCGCCGGTCGATCTCGGGCTTCGGCACCTTTCGCTCCACGAGACCGAAGGCGACGTTCTCCGCCACCGTCATGTGCGGCCAAAGCGCGTAGCTCTGAAACATCATGCCCGTGTTGCGCTTGTGCGGCTCCAGGCGCGTCACGTCCTCCGCGCCGAAGCGAATCGAGCCCTCCTCGGGAATGTAGAAACCCGCGATGCTCCGCAGCAGGGTGGTTTTGCCGCAGCCGCTCGGCCCGAGCAGGAAAAACAGCTCACCCGCCCCGATCGCCAAATCGAGCCCATGCAAGGCGGTGGTCTGGCCGAAACGCTTGGTGAGCTGGGCGACGGAGATCGAGATCATGCGGGCGACGCGGATGCGCGCTAGCAAGCCCCGCGCCCCCCGCGAGTCAAAGCGCTTTGGCCCCGCCGTCCTAAACACCAGATTTTCGTCACCGCCCTGTCACCTAAGGGCCGCGACCGCCCTTGCCGCCCCGACGCCGGGCATCCAAGCTGCTCCCACGCCTCCATGCCGCCCACCGCCGCCAAGTCCGAACCCTCCTCCTATCCCGCGCTCGAGTCCGTCCTCGTCTCCGAAGCCGACATCAAGGAGCGCCTCAAGAAACTCGGCGCCGAGATCATGGCCCTCTACGGCCAGGAGGAGATCACCGTCGTCGCCGTTATCAACGGCGCCATCCTCTTCACCGCCGACCTCCTGCGGAACATCGACAACCCCATCCGCCTCGACTGCATCCGCATCTCCAGCTACCGCAACGAGACCAAGTCCACCGGCAAGCCCCAGGTCCTCGGCAACCTCTCCCTCGACCTAGCCAACCGCCACGTCCTGCTGATCGACGACATCCTCGACACCGGCAAAACCCTTTCGCTCATCGTCTCGATGATCCAGAAGCTCAATCCCGCCAGCGTCCGCACCTGCGTCCTCCTCGACAAACGCGGGCGGCGCGAGGTCGAGTTCGAGGCCGATTTCGTGGGCTTCCAGATCCCCGACAAATTCGTCGTCGGCTACGGTCTCGATTTCGCCGAGCGCTACCGCAACCTCCCCTGCATCGGCGTCCTCAAGCCCCACCTCCAAAACCCGCCCGAGTGGGCGTGAGCCCCGCTCATCGCCACTGTAGGCCCGACCGCTGGTCGGGCTTTTTTCGTTACCTCCCGCCGGCCCGCTTCCCCCGAAGCGGGCCTTTCTGTTTTCGGCAGCTCTCATTTTCCCGCTTTTTCTCCCGCAACCGCCGCGCCGCCTCCCGCCATTAATCTTCGCTTAAGCTTCGCCCTGCTACCTTGCGGGCATGTCTTTCCCCCGCCGCGCCCTTCTCCGTTTCGGTCTGGCCCTCGCCGCGCTTTCGCCTCTCGCCGCTCCGCTTCGTGCCCAAACGAACCCCGCCATCACCTCGTGGGTCACCGCGCGCAGCTACGCCCGCATCTACGAAACCTACAACGTCTCCGGCTACAGCTCGCGCCTCAACGGCACCACCGTCACGACTTGGCCCGCCTCCGGCCTCACCAACAACAACTCCGGCGGCGCCTCCGTCTCCTCGCCCGTCTATTCCGACATCCAGCGCGTCCAATACGACAACACCTACGTCTACGTCTACGCCACCGGTCTGCCCAGCTACGTCGCCGGCAACTGGCTGAAACCCGGCGGCAGCACCACCGCCGTCAACGGCGTTTACAACAACTGGCCCATCAACCGCGCCACGATCCACAAGATCAAACTCTCCTCCGGCCTCACCCAGTCCAGCACCGGCGGCTCCACCGCCAGCACCACCGGCGGCAACGGCGGCGTCCTCCTCAACGGCGTCCTCGTCTGGCCCTGCGGCGACGGCCAGTCCTACGACAACACCGGCAGCGCCACCGGCACCGGCGGCTACAACCAGACATCCGGCGTCACCATCGCCACCAACGGCGACGGCATCTGGAACCGCCTCGCCGGCGTCGCCGAGGATTTCAACTTCGACCCCGCCAAGGGCCACCAGCCCCCGAGCGGCGCCTATCACAACCACACCAACCCCATCGCCCTTCGCTACCAGCTCGGCGACGCCGTCACCTACAACTCCTCCTCGAAGACCTACTCCGAGGGCACGCCCACCAAACACTCCCCGCTCCTCGGCTTCGCCTACGACGGCATCCCCGTCTACGGCCCCTACGGCTACTCCACCGCCACCAACTCCGCCTCCGGCGTCCGTCGCATGGTCTCGGGCTTCGTCAAACGCAACGGCGGCACCACCGACAAGAGCGTCACCCCCAACGTCGCCAACACCAACCTCAGCGCCTCCGGCGGCGCCACCGGCCGCACCACGCTCCCCAAGTGGATCGCCACGCTGAAGGGCCGCTCCGCCACGCTTTCCTCCACCGAATACGGCCCGCGCAGCGACGCCACCTACACCAACGGCGGCCTCACCGTCACCTGCACCATCGGCCTCTTCGCCGAGGACTACGATTACCTCGGCGACCTCGGCTACGTCCAAGGCACCGACTTCGACCTCAACCAATACAACGCCCGCTGGTGCGTCACCCCCGAGTATCCGAGCGGCACCTGGGCCTACTTCGTCGCCATCGACTCCTCCGGCAACACCGCCTTCCCCGACATCCTCGGCCCCTACTACTTCGGCTCCGTCCCCGCCGGCCAAGGCACCGTCACCTCCGTCACCGGCGCCACCGAATACAAAAAAGGCGGCCAGGCCTCCGCCCTCACCCTCACCGCCGAGGCCGGCAGCCCGTCCGGCGTGAAACTCACCTGGCCCTCCGTCGAGGGCGCCACCTACACCGCCGCCTACTCCAACGACGGCACCACCTACACCAACCTCAGCACCACGCTCACCGGCACCCTCGGCGGCACCGCCACCTACACCACCTCCACCGTCGCGTCCTACTACAAGATCACCCTCTCCGCCCTCGCCACCTACGACACCTCGGGCAACGGCGGAGTATCCGGCCTCAACACCTCCGCCACCGCCACCTACACCGGCACCGGCGTCAACACCGCCCCCACCCTCACCGCCGTCTCCACCCTCACCGGCGCCACCGAGGACACCGCCTTCGCGCTCACCTACGCCACGCTCGCCGCCGCCGCCGACGAGGCCGACGCCCAAGGCGACGCCATCTCCTTCCGCATCGAGTCCGTCTCCTCCGGCACGCTCACCAAAAACGGCTCCTCCGTCGTCG
>CBIHRE010000377.1:0-5422 GCA_966212385.1 uncultured Akkermansia sp.
AGCACAAGCGAGGTCGAGACGTTGCGGAACGTGAGCGGGATGCCGGCGTAGGCGCCGGCCGCGAGCGCCGCGGTGACGCCGGGCACGACTTCAAAAGCCACGCCGGCCTTGGCGAGCGTGCGGGCTTCTTCGCCGCCGCGGCCAAAGATGAACGGATCGCCGCCCTTGAGCCGCACGACCTTCTTGCCGGCCTGAGCGTGCGTCACGAGCAGGTTTTCGATCTCCTCCTGAGGCACGGTGTGGCAACCGGCCTTCTTACCGACGTAGATCACCTCGCACTCGGGCTTGGTCCACTTCACCGCCTCGGGGTGAACGAGGTAGTCGTAGACGAGCACGTCCGCCGCGGAGATGAGCTCCTTCGCACGAAGGGTGAAGAGACCGAGGTCGCCGGCGCCGGCGCCGACAAGATGAACAATACCGGAGGACATAAGGGACGAAATTTTCGACACAGAGAACACAGAGCTCGGACACGGAGGTCACGGGGGCCCGAAAGTCGGTGTTACTGGGTCAGGCGAAAGTGGCTGGGGGTTAAAATCCGAGGATCGAAACTCTGTGTTCTCTGTGTCCGAGCTCCGTGCCCTCTGTGGCTAAAAATCAGATCTGAAACCCGAAATGCTTCAGCATCGCGCGCGCGGTTTGATCGGGCGCGTCGATCTCGGCGTCGCTGAGCGGGAGGCTGCGGAGGCCGATCTCGTGGTGGTAAAACCAGAGCGTGTCGGCGGTGACGTGCGCGGCGAAGGCCGTCTGGCAACCGCCTCCGAGGGCACGTTGAAAAGCCCGCTCGAGCGTGACGGCGCGGGCGGTGCGTTTGTCGAGCACGGCGCCGATGCGCGCGGCGTCGGCGGCGCGGGTCTGGAGCGCGATGGCGGCCTGGCCGACGGCCGGCACCATATGCTCCGGGCCGAGCGCGTGGAAGCTCACGCCCTGCCAGCCGCCGATACCGAGGCGGCGCAGGCCGGCGGCGGCGAGCACGGTGGCGTCGGCGACCTTGTCCTGGCCGATCTTGCGCAGGCGCGTGTCCACGTTGCCGCGAATCTCGGTGAACTGCGCGTCGGGGAAAAGCATGCCGAGTTGCAGGCGGCGACGCGGGCTGCTCGTGGCGATGAGCGCGGGCGTCTCGACACCGTCCCGAAGCACGAGAATGTCGCGCGGGTCTTCGCGCGGCAGGTAGCCGGCGACGACGAGGCCGGCGGGGAGTTCTCCGGGCAGGTCTTTGCAACTGTGCACGGCGACATCGGCGTCGCCGCGGAGGAGCGCCTCCTCGAGTTCCTTGGTGAAAAGGCCCTTGCCGCCCTGTTTTTCGAGCGACCACTCGGTGCGCTGGTCGCCGGTGGTGACGATCTTCAGCAGCTCGGTCTCGACGCCGAGCGCGGCGCGCAGATGCGCGGCGACCTGTTCGGTCTGGGCGAGCGCGAGCGGACTCTTGCGGGTGGCGAGGATGAGTTTGGGCACGGCGAAAAGAGGGAACGCGAGAAGTCCTAAAAAACAAAACGGGCGCCGCCCGGAGAGGGTCGGCGCCCGCGATAGAGCGAAGTCGCGTCCGCCTTAGCTGGCGTAGGCGCCCTGCACGCCGGAGATATTGCGCTTGGGCATCCAGGGCATGAGGTTGCGGAGATATTCGCCAGTCTTCTCGATCTGGTGCTTCTCGCCGGCCTTGAGGAGGGCGTTGTAGTTCTTGAGGCCGCCCTTGTATTCGGCGACCCACTGTTTCACGAACTTGCCGGTCTGGATCTCCTTCAGGATCTTCTTCATCTCGGCCTTGGTCTTGGCGTTCACGACGCGGGGGCCGCGGGTGATGTCGCCATACTTGGCGGTCTCGGAGATCGAGAAACGCATGCCGGAGATGCCCTTTTCATACATGAGGTCGCAGATGAGCTTCAGCTCGTGGAGGCACTCGAAGTAGGCCATCTCGGGCTGGTAGCCGGCCTCGACGAGGGTCTCGAAGCCCGCCTGGACGAGCGCGGAGGCGCCGCCGCAGAGCACGGCCTGCTCGCCGAAGAGGTCGGTCTCGGTCTCTTCCTTGAAGGTGGTCTCGAGAACGCCGGCGCGGGTGGAGCCGATGCCCTTGGCCCAAGCGAGGGCGGTCTTCTTGGCCTTCTTGGACTTGTCCTGATAGACGCCGATGAGGGCGGGCATGCCCTTGCCTTCGACATAGAGGCGGCGGACCATGTGGCCGGGGCCCTTCGGGGCGACGAGGATCACGTCGACGTCGGCCGGGACCTTGATGAGGCCGAAGTGGACGGCGAGGCCATGCGAGAAGACGAGGGTCTTACCCTTGGTGAGGTTGGGCTCGATGTCCTGCTTGTAGACGTCGGCCTGCTTCATGTCGGGGAGACCGACGAGGATGACGTCGGCCTGCTTCACGGCCTCCGCGGTGGAGACGACCTTGAAACCATGCTTCTCGGCGACGGGCTTGGACTTGGAGCCCTCATAGAGGCCGATGATGACCTTCACGCCGGAGTCCTTGAGATTGAGGGCGTGGGCGTGACCTTGGGAACCGTAGCCGAGGACGGCGATGGTCTTGTTCTTGTAGAGGCCGAGATCGGCGTCTTTGTCGGTGTATACTTTGGCAGGCATGTTGGGAGAGTTGTTGGCGGGGTTGGTTGCTTACGGAACGGGGAAAACGAACAGAGCGCGCGACGTGCGAGTGCGTGGCCGGCGGACGGATCAGCGCTTCAGCGCGAGCGTGCCGGTGCGGGCGAGCTCGAGGATGCCGAAGGGAGCGAGCAGATCGAGGAAGGCGGTGACCTTGGCGCTGTCGCCGACGAGCTCGATGATGAGTTCGTTATGGTCGACGTTGACGATCTTGGTGCGGAAAATCTCGCAAATCTGCATGACCTCGGAGCGAACCTTCGCGGGGGCCTTCACCTTCACCAGCACCAGCTCGCGCTGCACGGCCTGGCCTTCCTTGAAATCGGTGACCTCGACCACGTTCACGAGCTTGCGGACCTGCTTGATGGCGAGGTCGAGCGCGGAGTCGTCGCCCTTCAGGACGACGGTGATGCGCGAAAGCTGGGCCTCGTGGGTGGGGGCTACGTTGAGCGAATCGATGTTAAAGCCGCGGCCGGAGAAAAGACCGGTCACGCGGGCGAGGACACCGAACTTGTTCTCAACGAGGATCGAGATCGTGTGGCGCATTGCGAGGTTTGGACTGAAAAGGTGATGGAGTTTTTGTTGGTGGACGCTGAGGGACTCGAACCCCCGACACCCTCGGTGTAAGCGAGGTGCTCTAACCAACTGAGCTAAGCGTCCGAGCCAAAAGGCGCAGAACAACAAACGCCGGGGGGCGCTGACAAGGGTTTATTTGCGGGGCGCGCCACTCGTGTGGCCCGACGATTTCTGACTGTTTGCGGCGTCCTCGCTTGGCCTCCGTGCCGGGCTAGCTCAGGCCTCGCTGCCCGCCCCGCCCGATTCTTCCGCCTCATCGTCCCGCTTCCTCGCCCCCATGAACGCCTTCCCCGTCGTGCAAATCTCGGTCTTTCTCGGACTGAACCTGCTCATCGCGCTCCTCACCTGGCTCCACTGCCGCAAGGCCGACCGCCGCTCAGCCAACGACACCCGCGAGTATTTCCTGGCCGACGGCACCCTCAACTGGGTCTTCATCGCCGGCTCGATCACGCTCACGAACATCAACACCGACACCCTCGTCGGCATGAACGGCCCGCAAAAACTCATCATGGCCGTCTGGGAGCTCTCCGGCGCCGTCGGCCTCCTGCTCCTCGCGAAGATCTTCGTGCCGCTCTACTACAAATACAAGTGCACGACCGTGACCGAACTCCTCGAGCGCCGCTATAACAACAAACACATTCGCGCCACCGTCGGCGGCATTTTCCTGCTCGGCGACGTGTTCATCTTTCTCCCGATCATGCTCTACACGAGTTCCCTCGTTATAAAGACGATGTTCGGCCTCGACGTGCCGCTCCTCGTGCTCGCCACGATCACCGCCATCGTCGGCGCCTGCTACGCGATTTTCGGCGGCCTGCGCGCCGTCGCCATCTCCGACACCTACGCCGGCGTCGTCGTGCTCGGCATGGGCCTGCTCGTCGCCGTCCTCTCGCTCAACGCCATCCACTGGGATTTTTCCGGCATCCCTCGCG
Organism: uncultured Akkermansia sp.; assembly: GCA_966212385.1. Taxonomy (GTDB): domain Bacteria; phylum Verrucomicrobiota; class Verrucomicrobiia; order Opitutales; family Opitutaceae; genus IMCC26134_A. The sequence goes on from CBIHRE010000377.1 coordinate 4,098, forward strand.
AACGTCTCACCCTCGTCGGCGATTCCTCCTCTCCCGTGCCATGGACCACGCTTTTCACCGGCATGATCTTCTCGCAGCTCTTCTACTGGAGCACCAACCAGACGATCACCCAGCGCGCCCTCGCCGCGCCCTCGATCCGCGAGGCGAAAAAAGGCGTCTACGCGTCGATGATCGTGCGCATTCTCCTGATTCCGCCGATGGTCGTCATCCCCGGCGTTTGCGCCTACAAGCTCTACGGCGCGCTCCCCAACGACACCGCCTACGGACACCTCGTGGCCAACATCCTCCCGCCTTGGCTGCTCGGAGCTTTCGCCGCCGCGATGTTCGGCGCGGTCATGACCAGCTACAACGCCACGCTCAACTCCTCCGCCGCGCTCTACGTCTGCGACATCCATCAGCAATTCATCAACCCGAAGGGCGAGATCCGCCGCCTCAGCGTCTGGCTCCAGGTCGGCTTCTCGCTGCTCTCCATCGCCCTCGTCCCCGCCTACGCCGGCGCCGAGAGCATCATCCAGCTCATCCAGGCGCTCATCGGCCTCTTCTCGATGCCGATCCTCTCCGCATTCATCACCGGCCTACTCTTCCGCGACGTAGATGCGCGCGCCGTCATCGCCACCATCCTCTTCGGCGCCGGCCTCTACGCGCTCTTCGCCTTCGGCTGGCCCGCCTGGCACAAGACCGATCCGACCCACATCCCCGCGCCGATCCACTTCCTTCACGCCGGCGCGATCACCGTGATCGCCTGCGTGAGCTTCGCCCTCGCGCTCAACCGCCTCGCCTTCGGCAAACGCGCCACCTTCGAGCTCGGCACCCGCGCCGCCTGGCGCGAAGCGCTGGCCACGCTGCGGGGCTAAATAAAAAAAGCCCGCGAACCGAAGAACCGGCCGCGGGCTAAAATCAACCTATCTCGCGGTGTCACCACCGCTGCTCGCTCAAGCCGCCACCACGCGGTCGCGCAGCAGCCAGCCTTCGCGGCACATCAGCTCGGCGTTCTGCACGGCGTTGAGCGCGGCGCCCTTCCAGAGATTGTCACCGCTCACCCAGAACGAGAGCCCGTTGTCGAAAGCCGTGTCCACGCGCAGGCGGCCCACGCCGCACTTCACCTTCTCGGCGAAGGCCAGCGGAGTCGGATACTTCTTCGCCGCCGTGTCGTCGATCAGCTCGGCGCCCGGGAAAGCCGCGATCGCCGCGCGAGCCTGCTCGACATTGACCGGACGCTCGAACTCGGCGCTCACCGCGACCGAGTGCGCCCGCACCACCGGCACGCGAACGCAGGTGGCGGACACGCGCAGGTTCGGCAGGCGCATGATCTTGCGGCTCTCGAG
>CBIHRE010000378.1:0-5422 GCA_966212385.1 uncultured Akkermansia sp.
CGCATACGATCCGGAACAAGCAGGGCCGGCCCTTCCAGGTTTTCACGCCATACTTGCGTCACTGCCTGTCGCTTCCGATGCCGGCGCCGGTCAAGAGCGACGCGGCCGAGATTCCGGCGGCGACCATGTGGCCGAAGGGCGTTGAGCTGGAGGAGCTCGGTTTGCTGCCATCGATTCCCTGGGATGTCGGCTTCCCGAGGGTCTGGACGCCGGGGGAAGCGGGGGCGCAGGCGCGCCTGAAGCGCTTTCTTCGCGACGGGAAGGCGGGCGTCCACGCTTACGACGAGATGCGCAATCTGCCCGGGCACGACGGAACCTCCGGTCTGTCGCCTCATCTGCACTGGGGCGAAATCGGCCCCAGGCAGATAGCGGCGGCGCTGCGTGCGCTCGGGCAAGCTGCCGGGCTCGATCCCGCGAGCAACGGAGCGCGCGTCTATCTGAGCGAAATCGGCTGGCGCGAGTTCGCCTACCATCTCCTCTATCATTTCGAGCAAACCCCCGAGAGGCCGCTGCGCCCGGAATTCGAGCGTTTCCCTTGGGCGGCGGACTCGGGTGGAGAAAAGCTGCGCGCCTGGCAACGCGGCCGCACCGGATATCCGATTGTCGACGCCGGCATGCGTCAGCTCTGGGCGACCGGCTGGATGCACAATCGCGTGCGCATGGTCGTGGCCTCGTTCCTCGTGAAACATCTCCGGCTTCCTTGGCAGGAGGGGGCGGCTTGGTTCTGGGATACGCTTGTGGACGCGGATCTGGCGAGCAACACGCTGGGCTGGCAATGGAGCGCGGGCTGCGGCGCGGACGCAGCGCCTTATTTCCGGATCTTCGCTCCGGTGACGCAGGGGGAGAAGTTCGATGGAGGTGGACGCTACGTTCGCCGCTGGGTGCCGGAGCTGGCGCAGGTGCCGGACAAATACATTCACGCGCCCTGGACCGCGCCGACGAACGTGCTCGAAACCGCCGGGGTGCGCTTGGGCGACCATTATCCGCGGCCCGTCGTGGATCATGCCACCGCTCGCGCAGAGGCGCTGGAGGCTTTCAAAAGTTTGCGCGGCGTTCGCGCCACGGAGGGCGCCGATGGCGCGGAGTAGCGTGGCTCGGCGCGCTTTCACGCTGCGGGCCAAGGGCTTCTCCCGGCGGCAGGTTGTGAAAGCCAAGAATTTGGTTTGAATCCGGACCCGATCTCGATGTCTGAGCCGCGAAAGAAGTCCCGATTGGCGCGTGAAGGCCTCGTCGTTTGGGGCGAGCTTGGTGTTTGTCGGCGTCGACTCGGCGCTCGCCGGGGCCGTCGATGGAGAGATTCATGAAATCGGCGCTTTTCGAGAAAACCTCCCGTCTGTCCGTCAGCGCTGAACAAGCGTTCGCCTGGCACGAGCGTCCGGGAGCCTTGGAGCGGCTGACTCCCCCGTGGGAACGGGTCGAAGTCCTGGAGCGGCACGGAGACGGCTTGAAGCCGGGGGCCCGGGTGCGCCTGCGGATGGGGCGCGGCCCCTTCAGCGTCGAGTGGCTCGCGGAGCACCGCGACTACGACTTCGGCCGACGCTTCATCGACACCGCGCTCGCGGGGCCGTTTCCGCGTTGGGAACATGTTCACCGATTCGAGCCTTTGCCGGATGGCGGATCGGAACTGCGCGATCAGGTCGAATATGTCGTTCCGGGCGGTGCGCTCGGCCGATTTTTTCTGGCGGGATGGATTCGGCGAAAGCTGGAGGCGGGCTTCGCTTATCGGCACGCCACCACGCGGGAGGATCTGCGCTTTTCGCTAGACCACGCCGGCTCGCCTCCGATGCAAATTTTGGTGAGCGGCGCATCGGGTTTGATTGGCTCCGCCCTGGTGCCGTTTTTGCGAACGCAGGGGCATGACGTGTTCCGTCTGGTGCGGCGGAGAGCGGGCGAGGCCGACGAAGTCGAGTGGAGCCCGGAAACGGGCCGCGTGGATATGACGCGCGCGGGCGAGATCGATGCGGTCGTGCATCTGGCGGGCGCCGGTATCGCCGACGCTCGTTGGACGGCGGAACGGCGCAAACTGATCCGCGACAGCCGGGTCGTCGCCACGCGGGCGCTGGCGGAGGCTTTGGCCTCTTGGCCGCGACCGCCTCGTGTGGTGGTGGGCGGATCGGCGATCGGGTTTTACGGCGATGGCGGCGAGGCGTGGCTCGATGAAACGAGTCCCGGCGGGGGCGGTTTTCTTGCCGATGTCACGCGGGCTTGGGAGGCGGCCTGGGCTCCGCTGGATGGTGCGGCGACACGACGGGTTTATCTGCGGACGGGCGTGGTGCTCTCGCCGGCGGGCGGCGCGCTGGCGAAAATGTTGCTTCCGTTTCGACTCGGCCTTGGCGGGCGGGTGGGAGACGGGCGCCAATGGTGGTCGTGGATCTCAATCGATGACGTGGTGGGGGCGATCGGGCATGCGCTTGCGGTGGAGTCTTTGCGCGGCCCGCTGAACGCGGTGGCCCCCGCGCCCGTCACGAGCGGGGACTTCGCGCGAACGCTCGCGCGCGTGCTCGGGCGTCCCGCGCCGCTGCCGGCGCCGGCCTGGGCCTTGCGGGCGGCGCTTGGGCGCGGACTCGCGGACGAGGCTCTGCTGGCAAGCCAGCGTGTGCGGCCTTCCGCCTTGGCTGCGACGGGGTATCGCTTTCGTCACGAAAATCTTGAAGCGGCGTTGCGCCACGTGACGGGGCGGCTTTGCTGAGGCGTTTTTCGCGGAAACCATGCATCTCCAAACGGTCATCGTCGGCGCCGGGATCTCCGGCTTGCTCGTCGCGCGCGTGCTGCACGATTCGGGCGCGCGGGTGACTGTGCTGGAAAAAAGCCGGGGCTTCGGCGGGCGTCTCGCGACTAAACGCGTGGGCGACGCGGTCTTCGACCAGGGCGCGCAGTATTTCACGGTGAAGGATCCGCGCTTCGCGGCTTGGGTGGAAAAGTGGGAGCGCGAGGGGCTCGTCTCGCTTTGGCCGGGTGGCGAGCAACACCGCCGTTATATCGGCCGCCCGAGCATGACCTCGGTCGCGAAGGCGCTCGCCGAGGGGCTGGATGTGAAACGCGAACACAAGGTGACGGCTTTGGGTTGTTGCGGGAACTATTGGTGCGTCGATGTCGAGAACCACGGGTGCATGCGCGCGGAGCGTCTTATTTTGACCGCGCCGGTGCCCCAGTGTCTGGCCTTGCTCAAGGCGGGTGATTTTGCGGTTCCCGAGCCGCTGCTCACGCGACTGAAGTCCATCGATTACGATCCTTGCCTCGCGTTGCTGGTCACCGTCGCCGGACGCAGCCGCTTGCCCGTGGACGGGGTGCGGCGGGAAAGCGGCGTCATCCGATGGGCGGCCGACAACCAGGCCAAGGGCGTGTCTCCCAACGTGGCCGCGGTGACTTTGCATCTTTCGCCCGAGTTTTCGAAGGCGCACTACGGGCGAACCGAGATCGAGGTGCTGGAATTGGTGCGGGCGGAGGCCGAGGAGCTGATCGGCGCGCCGATCTCCGGGGCGACGCTGCATCGCTGGAAATACAGCCATGCGCGGGCGACCTTTCCCGAACCCTACGTGTGGTGGCCCCAGGAGTCGCTTGGCTTCGCCGGCGATGCGTTCGGCGGGGCGCGTGTCGAAGGGGCCGCGATTTCGGCGTTGGCGCTCGCGGAGCGGGTAAAGGCGGAGCTGGCCTCCGAGGCTTAAGCGCGCGGCTCATGCTGTGGGCGGCGCGCCTCTCCGGCCGCGTCCCGAGGTGGAATGGGCGTGTGTCCGCGGGGAGTCGCGCCGATGGCGCGTGGGGAAACGACGTCGGTCTCCGGGCAAGCAAACGGGGCGGGCGCTCAGGACGGTGCCCCACCGAAGCGGGGTGCGCGGACCCGGTTGGGAGGCGCCCTGCGAGCGCGTAGGCTGGGCGCGTCTGGACCTTAATCAAAACCAACCCTGACCCAATCACGACATGAGCGCTAAAGACTATCAGCAAGACGCGAACCGCGATCCCCTCACCGGCGAGCCCCGCTCGCATCCCGTCGGCACCGGCGTTGGCGCCGCGGCCGGCGGAGCCGCCGCCGGCGCGGCGACCGGGACGATCGCCGGGCCCGTCGGAACCGGAATCGGCGCGGCGGTGGGAGCCGTCGCGGGCGGGCTCGCGGGCAAGGCCGCCGCGGAAAAATTCAATCCCACCGAGGCGGGCGAATTGCGTCGCTTCATCGACTACACCGTCGTCGATCGCGAGGGCGACAAGATCGGCAGCATCGACGCGGTCTGGCAGGATCACACCGAGCAGCCCGCCTATCTGGCCGTCCGCACAGGCTGGCTGGGCATGGGCAAGGCCCACGTCGTTCCGGCGCAGCGCGCGGAGGTCAACGAGACGCGGAAGACGGTGCGCGTTCCCTTCTCGAAGGAGGAGATCAAGAACGCCCCCAGCTTCGATTCGCAGGACGACATCACGGAAGAGACCGAATTCACGATCTCCTCCCACTACGGCATAGGCCGCGATTGGAACAGATCGGAAGCGTCGATGGACGCCCCGTCCGAACCCGAGTTCGAGGAAGGAATGGAGATCGACCAGTCTCTCGATGCTCCGGGCGGCGAGCCGCTTGCGGCGCAAGGCCGCGAAGAGACGCGCGTCCGCTTGAACGAGGAGCAGGTAAAGGTGGGCAAACGCGAGGTCGAGTATGGCGGCGTGCGGTTGCGCAAGATCGTCCGAAGCGAGACGGTGAACGTGCCCGTCGAATTGCAGCGCGAAGAAATCGAGATCGAGCGCGAGCCAGTCAGCGGCGCCGCGGCCGATTTCGGCGAGTCCACGATCCGCGAGGAGGATGTCTTCATCCCGCTGCGGCGAGAGGAGGCCGTGGTGGAGAAGACGGTGACTCCGCGGGAGGAGATCCGGGTGTCCAAACGTCGCGAGACCGCGCGAGAGAACGTGCGCGAAGAGGTCCGACGCGAAGACGTGGAAATCCAACGGGAGACGGAGTCGCGCACGGGCGGGCGTTCGAGTTAGGGACGCTCGAGTTAACAGGCTCCAAACAACCCGGCCCACGGCGCCGCCGGCCAATCCCCCCCGCCAAGCTTGGTGCGCCGGGTTTTCTCCCAGTTCAGGGACATGAAGGGCCGGATGGCTCGCGCATCCGGCCTGAGTTAGTCTTGGCGCCGACACCCGTGCCCTCGATGAAGACATGCAATTTGGCGATTCTAGCGGCGGCCCTTTCTCTTTTCGTGGGTTGCTCGAAATTCACCGGTAAAAATGCGGGGGAGAAATCGGAGGCCGCCGCGGTGGCCGAGACGACGCCGCGTAGGAACACCGCGGAATCGCTCGGTATCGCGGCGGAGAGCACCGAAGGATATATGCGATCGACAAGCCCCGCCGCCCCGGCGGCGGGGCCGGGCGCGCCCGCAGCCCACCCCGACCCCCCCCGAAACGCACCCCCCCCGGCGCCCCCGCCAGCGGCGGCGCGCAAACC
>CBIHRE010000379.1:0-5413 GCA_966212385.1 uncultured Akkermansia sp.
CGCCAATGTGGCAGCTGGCCGCCCCAGAGTCCGCCGAAGGTGAGATAGGCTTTCCCGTCGGTATCCACGAAGCAGCAAGGATCGATGCTGTAGCTGCCCGGGATGGGAGCGGGCTCCGCTTGGAAGGGGCCGTGCGGGCGATCCGCGACCGCGACGCCGATGCGAAACACGCCGTGTTTGTCGCGAGCCGGAAAGTAGAGGTAGTAACGACCGTTTTTATACGCGGCGTCGGGAGCCCAGAGCTGCTTCGAGGCCCAAGGCACGTCTTTGAGCGAGAGGACGACGCCGTGGTCGGTGACCTTGCCGGCCGGATCCTCCATCGAGAACACATGGTAATCGACCATGTCGTATTGGTCCCCGAGATCGTTGTCCGGTATGTTCGATTCTCGATCGTGCGACGGATACAGGTAGAGCTTCCCCTCGAACACATGGGCGGAGGGATCCGCCGTAAAGATGTGGGTGATCAGAGGGGCGTCTGCTAATCTCATGATTGATGCTAGGGTTGTAGTTTCGCTCCCGTTCGGGTCAAAAGACATGCAAGTCTAACATTTGCTCCTCGGGCGGCGAGCGCTCCGGGCTAAAGTTGGACGGGAAACGTGTTTGAACCTCGCCTCGCGCCACGTTGCCAAGCTCTCCATGGTATCGCGCGCCCCATTCTTACCCTCGACAATGGCCCATCCCCTTTTTGGCCCGCGCCTTCTTGGCGTTTTCATCGGACTCTTCATCGCTCTTTTTCCGCTGCTTGCGGCGGCCTCCGACGAATCGGCCAACCGTCTTTGGTATGACAAGCCGGCCGGGAAATGGGTGGAGGCGCTGCCGGTGGGCAACGGGCGCATCGCCGCCATGGTCTTTGGCGATCCCGTGAAGGAGCGCTTGCAGCTCAACGAAGGCACGCTCTGGGCCGGCGGCCCCTACAATCCGGTCAACCCCGAGGCCAAGGCTGCGCTTCCCGAGGCGCGCCGCCTGGTCAACGAGGGAAAATATCGTGACGCCGCCAAGCTGATCGGCGCGAAGATCATGGCCAGGCCCCTCTCCCAGATGCCCTATCAGACCGTGGGCGACCTCACGCTCGATTTCCCCGCCACCGGGTATTCCGACTACCGTCGCGAGCTCGATCTGGATACCGCGATCGTCACCACGACCTACACCAGCGAGGGCGTTCGCTACACGCGCGAGGTTTTCGCAAGCGCTCCCGACAAGGTCATCGTGGTCCGCCTGGGCGCGGACCGCCCCGGACGGATAAGCTTCGTCGCCGGCATGCGCACGCCGATGCGCGGGACCGACGTTTCCATCGAGGGCGGCGACACCCTCGTTCTGCGCGGCAGGGGCGGGGACGCCCACGGCATCGCCGGCCAGGTGCGGTTTCAGTCTGGCGTGCGGGTGCTCGCCCGTGGCGGCTCGGTGGCCGCGCAAGGCCGGACTTTGAAAGTGGACGGCGCGGACTCCGTCACCCTGCTTGTCGGCGTCGCCACCAGCTTCCGCAACTACGCCGACACGGGCGGCGATCCGGAGGCGCTCGTGAACGAGGCGCTCGCCGGCGCGAGGAAGCGGAGTTTCGCCAAGCTGCGCGCCCGCCACCTCGCCGACTACCAGCCGCTGTTTCGTCGCGTCACGCTCGATCTTGGCCGCGGCGACGCGATACGGCTCGCGACGGACGAGCGGATCCGCCGTTTCGCCGAGGGCGGCGACCCCGCGCTCGCCGCGCTTTACTACCAGTTCGGCCGCTACCTGCTCATCAGTTGCTCCCGTCCCGGCGGGCAGCCCGCGACCCTGCAAGGGCTGTGGAACGACAGCCTCAACCCTCCGTGGCAGAGCAAATACACGATCAACATCAACACGGAGATGAATTACTGGCCGGCCGAGTCCGGGAATCTCGCCGAATGCGTCGAGCCGCTCGTCGCCATGGTGGAGGAACTCGCCGTCACCGGCGCGCGCACGGCGCAAGAGATGTATGGCGCCCGCGGCTGGGTGGCCCACCACAACACCGATCTTTGGCGGGCCACCGCGCCGATCGACGGCCCCGATTGGGGCATGTGGCCCACCGGCGGAGCCTGGCTGGCGTTGCATTTGTGGGATCGGTTTGAATACAGCGGCGACCGCGCCGTGCTCCGGCGCATTTATCCGATCCTGAAAGGCGCCTCCGAGTTTTTCGTCGATACGCTCCAGACCGATCCCTCCGGTCGGTGGCTGGTGACGAATCCTTCGATTTCCCCGGAAAATTATCATCCGCGCGAAGGATCGATTTGCGCCGGCCCGGCGATGGACCAGCAGATCCTGCGCGACCTCTTCGCGAACACGATCAAGGCCGCGGAGCTGCTCGATCAAGACGCCGAATTTCGCGCCGAACTCGCCGGAGTGCGCGCGCGTCTGGCGCCCGACCAGATCGGCTCCGCGGGCCAGCTCCAGGAATGGCTCGAGGACTGGGATCTTAAGGTGGGGGACAAGCACCACCGCCATGTTTCACACCTCTACGGACTGTTTCCCGGCAGGACGATTTCGCGTCGCGCGACCCCGGAGCTTGCCGCCGCCGCGCGGAAGTCGCTCGAGATCCGCGGCGACAAGGCCACCGGCTGGGCCACCGCCTGGCGCATCTGCCTCTGGACCCAGTTGGGGAACGGGGACCGCGCGCATGACATCCTGAAGCTGCTGCTCAGCCCGGGCCTGACGTATCCGAATCTCTTCGACGCGCATCCGCCCTTCCAGATCGACGGAAACTTCGGCGGCGCGGCCGGTATCGTGGAGATGTTGATGCAAAGCCGGACCGGTGAAATCGAACTGTTGCCCGCCCTGCCCAAGGACTGGCCGACCGGCTCCGTGACGGGGCTGCGGGCGCGGGGTGGATTCGAGGTGGATCTGGACTGGCGGGAAGGCCGCCTGCACGAGGCCCGGATCAGGGCGCTCGTCGGCGGATCGATCCGCGTCCGCCTGGGAGACGAGGTGCGCGAAGTAAAGCTGCGCAAAGGCGGGGTCTACCGCTGGCGGGCGTGATCGCCCCGCGCAGGCTCAGCGTTCGAACTTCCACCAATCGATCTTCAGGGCGCCGGGCGCGCCCTTGAAGACAAGGAAAAGATCGTGCACGCCCCTCGCGTCGCCTACGTCGGCCAGAATCGTTTTCCACGGGGCCGCGTTCTCAGGGATAGTGAGCGTGGCGATCAGCGGGCCGTCCACCCGATCCAGGCGAATTTCCATGGCCGCGTCGCCGCCGTGCTCGCGGGCGATGGACGCGGCGAAGGTGCGCGGAGAGAGCGAACCAAAATCCACGTTACGGATCCGTATGTGGTCGCCCGAATCGAGGTCGCAGAGAGCCCGGCTTCCTGGCTTGCCGCCCGCCGTTTCGGTTTCGACACCCTGCGCCTCGGCAAGGGTCTCGGCCTCCACGCGCCGATAGGGATCGAGCGTGGAGACCGGGGCGGGGCCTTCCTTGGTCATGGTTATCTTCGAGACGGATCCGTCGGCCGAGAAACTCAGCTCGTCCACGCAGACCGAGCGGTGAAAGCCGCCGCCTCCGGGGAGTTCGCCGTTGTGGTAGAAAAGATAGGTCTTTCCCTTGTAGTCCACGACGCCCGGATGGTTGGTGAAGCTCTTGCCCTGCGCGGGCATGACGATGCCGCCGTAACGCCAAGGCCCGGTCGGCTTTTCGGCGGTGGAGTAGGCGAGGTGCTCGGGGAGCGGGCCGCCCGCGTAGAAAAGGTAATAGCGTCCGTCGCGTTTGTAGAGCCATGGACCCTCTTCGTAGGACGTGGGACGTTTCTCATCGGGTTTGCCGCGCGGGCCGAACGCGGCCGGAGTCATTTCGTGGGCGACGAGGCCCTTGTCGCCGATGCTGGTGTCGAGCGAGATCATGTCCCGGTTCAGCTTTGCATACCAACACTTGGGGTTGCCCCATGCGAGGTAGGCCTGGCCGTCGTCGTCGACGAACACCGACGGATCGATGTGGTCGCCCGCGATCAACGGTCTCCCGATGGGATCGACGTAGGGGCCAAAGGGTCCATCGGCTACGAGCACGCCGATGCCCCGGCCGTGCAGGGGAACGTAGAGATACCACTTGCCGTTTCGTTCGACCGCCTGCGGCGCCCATGCGCCGTTCTCGAAGCCTCCGCCCCAGCTGCCGGCGCCGGCCCACGCGAAGTCGCGAAGCGAGGCGACGGCGCCATGATCGGTCCAGTTGACGAGATCGGTCGTGGAGTAGCACCTCCAGTCTCGCATCGTGAAGAAGTTGTTCACCAAGACGTCTTCGTCGTGGCTGGTGAACACGTAGAGGACGCCATCGCGCACGATCGGCGCGGGATCGGCGGTGTAGATCGTTTGGACGATGGGATTGGCGACGACGCGCTCCGCACAGAGGGCGAACGCGATGGCGGCGAGCGAACGGGCGGCGAGGTGTTTCATTTTGGGGATAAGGGGGCTCATGATTCGCCGCGAGCGCACCGCGCAAGGGCGGGCGGGGAACCGGCGGCGAACGAGCGACGTTCAGCGAGTAGGAACAAGGCGGATGAGGACCACTCCGTGAGGTGCGACCTTCGTCTCGAATTTCCCTTGGTATTGGCCGAGGTCCTTCTGACGCCAGAGGTCGCGCACGGTGAATTTCGAGCCGCCGTCTTTGGTAGGAAGGTTGCCCCACGGGCCCCACTTCACGGCCACCGTCGCTTCGGCGTCGCCTCGATTGAAGAGGCCGACCGCGTAGGAGCCGTCCTCGAGCGTCTTGGCGTAGACGACTTTTCCGCCTTCGCTGCTGACCTGCGTGGCCTGTTTGCCGAGCGCATCCTGGTTGACGGCGAGCACCTCGTCGTTGGTGAGCAGGCCGAGGGTGAAGTCGTCCAGCTGGGCGAGATCGCAGCCGAGGAGCAACGGCGCGGAGAGCAGGCTCCAGAGGCTGATGTGGCTGTATTGCTCGTCCGGCGTGAGGCGGGTGGGGTGGAGGTTCGGACCCCAGCCCACCATGCCGACGACGAGCATGTCGGGGTCGCTCCAGTGGCCGGGGCCGGTGTAGGCTGCCCAGCGGTCTTGCAGGAAGCCGATGCGGCTGACGCTTTCCCAGGTGTCGACGATGTCGCCGGTGGTGCGCCAGAGTTCGGCGAGCCGCATGTAGTCGGGGGCGTTGTCGTAGATGCCGGTGTTCGAGAGGCTGTAGACGATGTCGCGGCCGGTGGCGCGCAGGGCCTCGCTCATCTCTTTCACGTGGGGAACGTCGTTGGGAAACCAGTCGTTGTCGACGCGCACCCGGCCCGCGGCCTGCTGGGTGTAGCCGCCCAGGCCGCGCTGCAGCGCCGAGGGCACGATCCATTCCCCGGCCATCGGTTTGAAGGCCGGGATCATGTCCTGGCGCGGGTACTGGTGGTAGGTGGTTTGGATGGGCGCGATCACGCGGTCGGTCGCGTTGCAGCACCAGGCCCCGGACTCGGTCGCCACCGTG
>CBIHRE010000380.1:0-5413 GCA_966212385.1 uncultured Akkermansia sp.
CGCTGCGCACAGCGAATCGCGTCTGACACCAACTTCGGTCGCTCACTCAATCTCTTTTCCGACATGGCATCTTCCTCCGATCGCAAAGCTCCCGGCGTCATCAGCGTTTTCATTGGCGCGGTTCTCAGCATCACCCTTGGCGGCTTGTTGGCCGGCCTGCATTTGGCCTCGCAGCCGGTGGAGGTGATGAAAACCGCGCCCAAGGAGGCTCCTCCCGCGGACAAGCTCTACTACGTGCTCGGCGCCCCGGGCTCCACCGCCAACAAGAGCTGGGAGGCGAAGCACGATCTTTTGTCCGAAGCCAAGTCGGGGAGCGTGACTTTGACCGAGTCGGAACTGAACGCCTGGTCTGAATCGACATTCAAGCAGGTGAAGCTTTCCGATGCGGAAAAGGGATCGGCTTTCGCGGTCCTCGCGGGAGCGCCGAATTTCCGCATCGATGGCGCGTCCCTTCATGTGGGCTTGGTGAACACGGCGGTCTTTTTCGGTTCCGAGGCCCCGCTGGTTTTGCAGGCGCAAGGTAACTTCGCGCGTTCCGGCGCCGGCTGGCGCTTCGTGCCCAGCGAGGCCCGGATCGGAGCCTTGCCGCTGCACAAGATCCCCGCGCTGCTTTCCGTCCTGGCCGACCGATTTGGGGCGGCGCAGCCCCCCGCCGTGGTGGAAAAGGTGCTGCGCGACGCGAATGATATCGCGGTGCGTGACGGCGCCTTGGTGATCTCCCTGCGCTAAGCCGTAACAATGCAGTCGAGGCGGTCGCATCGAGGTGATCTGGCGGCACCTTTCAGTGGCGTGCTCCCGGCGAAATATCCTCCGGGTATTCCTCGGCCGCTTGCCTCCGAAATGCACTCGCCATCTCATCTCGCTACTCCGCTTTCGACCGGATTGTTACGGCCAAGGCCCATGCGCCGCTTCGGCCGGGCTGGATATCGGGGCCTCGTCTTCGGCCTCGCGGCGCTTTCCTTGGGTGCGACTTTGGGATTCGGGCAGGGCGAGGCGGCGGCACCCGCGGGTTCGGCGGCGAAGCCGACCGTGCGCTTGCACCTGGAAGGCAGCGGGCGTTTCGAGGTGTTGTCCCTGCCCGGGGCGGAGGGCGTGCGCTTGGCGGGGCTCGCCGAGGCGGCTTGGGCGGAGTGGATGGCGCCTTTGGGACTGCCCTCGCGTTTGCCTGTCGCCATCACCGTTCGCCTGGTGCCCAAGGCGGATTGGATTTTCGGGAACGCGCCCACCCGCGTGGCCGCAGATCCGGGCGGCGTAGTCAGCGTGTGGATACTTTCCGAGGAGGGCGCGGATCTTGCCCGGGAGCGACTTTGGCTGACGGCCTTGGCGGAAGGCGCGCTGCGCAGAAAGACCTTTCTTCTGGGCGTGGATCCCGCCAAGGCCCAGCCCCCGACATGGCTGACGGTCGCGGCCGCCGAGGCGGTGATCGTGGCGAGGCAAGCGTCTATGCAGGAGGCTTGGCAGGAGGATTTCGGCAAGGAGGCGAAGCCTGCAAAGCTGCGTGATGTCCTGCTCTGGCGGTTCGAAGGGGATGCGGAAGGAAGCTTGGCGCGTGCGCGTGCTTCCTACGGTGTCTGGCTTTGGTTGCGGGACGAGAGCGGCAAGAGCGGTGCGTGGGAACGTTTTGTCGCGGCGGTGGCCGGAGGCGAATCGTCCGGGGCCGCTCTGGCGCGAGAATTCAAGCGGCTCACACCGCGGCCGACCGAGGCGCTTGAGTGGGAACTGGCTTGGAAGGTCGCGGCGGCGCGCTTGGTCTTGGCCCGGCCGACCCCGCAGCTGTCGGCGGAGGCGTCGCGTCAGTGGCTGGAGCGCCTGTCGCGGATCGTCGTGACGGATCTACAGACGGGCGGTGAACGTGTTCTTCCGCCGGGGGGGGAATGGGCGTCGCGCCAGGAAGAGTGGCCGAAAACGACGCGAGCGGAACGCGCCGGGATCATCGACACCGGCTTTTCCCGCATCCATCCGTTTTATCTGAACGCGGCCTCTTCGTTGGGGCGCGCGTGGAGCGCATTGACGGAGGGCAAAGAAAGCGCGTGGCGAGAGGCGAGTGTGGCGTGGGCAAGCGACATGGCCGACGGACGTGCTCTCGAAAACGCGAGCCGGAGGCTTTTGGACGATGCCGAGCGGCGATAGTTCGAACCGCGCTTTTTGAGGCGCGGATTATGCCAACAGCTGCTGATCGCCTGCGGACTTTAGGCGGACGAGCCCCGTGCCCGGCCTGCGCTTAGCGACGAGCCACGGGCGGGGGCCTCGGCCACCCGCCTAAAGTTCAAAATCTATCCGTCGACGCTTTTAAATCCGCCCTTTGAGGGCGACATGACGCGATCGGTTGATCAGTTGCGGCGCTTGGCTCCCTCCGCGCCCGATGCGATCACCAAGTGTCGAGGACCGCGGACTTGGCTTTTGCGGCGAGCTCCTCACCGAGCGTCGGGACGATGGTGTATTCGGCCTGGGTCTGCTGCTGGGGAACCAAAAAGGGGCCGCTGGGCGTGGCGATGGAGGTTCCATCGTTGGTGAAGATCTGGCGCTCCACGCGCAGCGCGCGATCGGCGAACCAGGTTTTTTCGCCTTTCACGTCGCGCAAGGTCGCGGAGGCTTCGAGGACAAGGCCGAAGGTGCGGGCGAGGCCGCTGTCGGAGGGAAGCGAGGTCAAGGTGTCCCGGCGAAGGTTCTTGAGGCTGATCGTGAGAATGGCGTCGGCTTCGTCCGGCGTGTTAACAACACGGAGCCGGGCGTCCTTGATAAAGGCTTCCCGGATTTGCGTGGTGAGCAGGCCGGCGGACTGCGGAATCACGGCGTTGGTGTCGACCGCGGCGATAAAGATCGAGTCGAAGTCGCGGGTGGCTCCCGTGCCGAGCCGATAGTGGGAGCAGGCGGCTCCGAGGATGGCAAAAGAGAGCAGCACTACCAAGGCGGCGAGACGGCGAAGCATGGGGACGAGAATAGAGGGGACGATACGAAGCGTGGGATGAAAGGCTTCGGACCTGACTCAGAACAGCCAGAAGCGCTTGCCGCGGGGGCGGGGGCGGTCGGGGCCGCCGGCCGGCTCTTCGCCGGACTCGATCTTTTCGATCTTGGCGAGGAGCCCACGCGCGCGTTCCGCGACGGGGGAGTCGGGGTAGATGGTAATCGCCTCGTTGTAGAAGATTTTCGCCGCCTTATAGTTGGAGCGATATTTGTAATAAAAATCACCCATGGTCATCTTGCTTTCGGCGAGCATGGTGCGGGCGTCGTTGAAGCCTTTGTTCGCGACGGCGGCTTCGGCATCGCCCGGGTAGAGGATGAGGTAATCCTGGAAGTAGGTGAGGGCGAGCTGCGTGGACGCCTGATCGTAGGGCGGGCCCTGGGTGATGGAGGCTTGGGCGGCGGCGAGCTTGAGGTAGGCGTCGGGGGTGAGGAAGCTCTCGGGGTAATTGTTGATCATCCGGTCGAGCGCGTCGATCGAGGCGTCGCGATCACCGGCCTTGGTGTAGGCTTGGGCCGCGTTCATCAACGAGAGCGCAGCGTATTCGCCATAGGGGGCGTTGGTCACGACCTGCTCTAGGAACTCGATGCCCTTCTCGCGCTGCCGGAAACCGGGGATGAGGCCGAAATAGCGGGGGCGGGCGCCGCCGACCAGTTTATCGGCGATGCGATATTCGGCGGCCAAAACCTCGTTGAAACGCGGATAGGCGGGGTGCTCCGCGATGATGCGCTGGAGGTTGCGGAAGGCCTTCGTGTATTGACGGCGCTGCTCGTAGAATTTCGCGGAGCGGAAAAGGGCCTCGGGGGCGTAGACGGAGGCGCCGTATTTTTTGGCGACCTTGTTGTAGGTCTTGAGCGCCTTGCCGGTCTGGCCCGCTTCCTCGGCGCGCCGGGCGGCATCCATCAGCGCCTTGGCGTTCTTGCCTTCCGCGCTGGAGACGAAGGGGGAGAGCACGCCGCCCTCGACACGCCAGCCGGTGGAGGGCTCCCAGACGAGATCCGCGCGCGCGACGGCTCCGGCAAGGAGGGCCCACGCAAGAAGAACGGTAGTTAGAATTCCGATACGGCGGGCGGCGGCGAACATGGTGTAAATCACCAGCGAACCAGCGCCCCCCCGTAGGTCAAGCCCGCCCCGAACGCGACCAAGAGCAGGAGATCGCCGGATTTGAGGCGGCCGGTCCGGCGCGCCTCGTCCAAGGCGATGGGAATCGAGGCGGCGGAGGTGTTGCCGTAGCGGTCGACGTTCACCAGGACCCGGTCATAGGGAAGCTCCAGATATTGGGCGAGCGCGTGGATGATGCGCAGGTTGGCCTGATGCGGCACCACGAGCGTCACGTCCGAGCCCGAAAGCCCGTTGCGGGCGAGCAGATCGCGGGTGACCTCTTCCATGCCGCGCACGGCGAATTTGAAGACTTCCTTGCCCTTCATCGCGATGCAGCGGCGGGCTTCGGGGCCGGCCGGCGAGGAGCCGCCGCCGGGAACCGTCAGGAGTTCCGCCGTTCCGGGAATCGCCCCGAGCTGTGCGTCGATGATGCGCGAGCCGCTTCCCGCGCGGGCCGGGCCGAGGACGACGGCTCCGGCGCCGTCGCCGAAGAGCACGCAGGTGGCGCGATCGCTCCAATCGACGAGCGTGGAGAGTTTTTCCGCACCGATGACCAAGGCGTTCCGATAACGTCCGGTGGAAAGGAGCGCCCAAGCGTGGTCGATGGCGTAGACGAAGCCGGTGCAAGCCGCGTTCAGATCGACGCAGGCGGTGCGTTCCCCGAGACCCAACGCGGTCTGCACGAGGCAGGCGGTCGAAGGCATCGGCATGTCGGGCGTGCAGGTGGCGACGATCAACAGGTCGATGTCGGACGCTTGCAGACCGGCGTCGGCGAGGGCGGCGCGCGCGGCGGCCGTCGCCAAGGCGGAGGTGGATTCGCCGGGGCCGGAAATGCGACGTTCACGGATGCCGGTCCGGGTGACGATCCACTCGTCCGAGGTGTCCACCTGCCGGGAAAGCTCCTCGTTGGTCAGGACTCGCGCGGGGGTGTGGGAGCCGGTGCCAAGGATGGCGATGGGGAAGGGGGACGGCGTGGACACGGGACGCGATGAAAGGTGGAGCGCGGCGGGTTTCGCGGACGAGGATCAGGACGCGGCGTCGGGGGTTGCGTCCGAGGCGACGGGGGACGGGGCTTCGACGAGGGCGTTGATCGCCGCGGTGTCGTGGGCGACATGGGCGAGGAAATCGGCGCGGATGACCTTGTCGGCGGCGAGGATCGCGTTGTGCAGCGCGTGGCGGTTGCTGGAACCGTGCGCCTTGAGGACGTTGCCGCGGAGTCCGAGGAGCGGGGCGCCGCCGTAGACGTCGGGATTCATCCGGGCTTTAAGGGCCTTGAATGCTCCGTTCGACAGGGCTGCGCCTGCTGCGCGGAGCGGATTGGCCTTGAGCTCAGACTTGAGCGTGTTGCTG
>CBIHRE010000381.1:0-5412 GCA_966212385.1 uncultured Akkermansia sp.
GTTCCAGGGCGTCGGTGCGGCGGAGGTCGGGCGTGCGCGGGGCGGAGAAGCGGAGGGGGTTGAGGTTTTGGTTCCAGCCGAGGAGCTGGAAGAACTCGACGGCGCGGGCGGGCCAGCCGGTGGTGTCGCGCGCGAGTTGTTCGAGCATGGACGCGGTGCCTTTGCGGCGGCGGTGCGCGAGGGTGTTGGCGACGCGGGCGCGCTGGCTGAAGACGGGGAGCGCGCCGGCGGGGACCGGGTGGAGGCCGCGGACGCCGAGGAGGTCGCCGAGGTAGGGGACGACCCATTCGTCGCAGGTCTCGATGAAGAGGTTGTCGAGGAGGCGGGCGATGTCGTCCTCGACGAGGGCGCCTTGCTCGGCGGCGACGGCGAGGAGGGAGGCGAGGGGGCCGCCTTGCTCGGCGTCGCGGACGCGATGGAGAGCCGGGAGGCGGGAGAGGAGGAGTTCGGGAGTGAGGGTGCTCATGCGGTGGCGAGCTGGGGCCGGAAGAGGTGAAGAAGGCGGTCGGAACATGGGCGGAACGCCCATGCCACGGTCGGAAATCACGGGCGGGACGCCCGTGCCGCGCGGTCAGGTGGTGAGTTCGGAGAGGGTGACGTGCTCGGGGGCGAGGAGGAGGAGCTCGGCGCCGTGGAGGACTTTGTTGTCGTCGCGGTAGGCGAGGCGGGCGGGGAGGTTCGGCGACGTGAGCGGGTTTTGCGCGGCGAGGGTGTCGTTGGAGGAGACGTAGCCGATGGTGTCGAGATCGACGGCGACGACTCCGGGGACGTTTTGCATGACGGTCATGATCTGGCTGGCGGCGACGCCCTGGCCGAAGCCGCGGGCGGTGAAACTGAAGGCGGCGGCGAGGGCGGCGCGGACGGCGGCGAGCACGTCGTCGCGCAGGAACTCGGGCGCGGTGGCGACGCGGGCGGCGAGGCCGAAGCGGAGCGGAACGTGGGGCGCGAGGACGACGGGGCGCGCGACGTGGCGGGCGGCGTCGATGGCGGCGCGAAGGTTTTTGTAGGTCGTGCCGGCGGGATCGAGAGCGGTGCCGTCGTCGGCGGCGACGGTGAGATGGACGAGCTGGCGCTCGCCGTCCCAGACGACGTCGGCGCGGGCTTTGCCGACGCCGGCGAAGGCGCGGGCGAAGTCCTCGTGGTCGCGGAGGGAGACGACGCGGTCGAGGGTGAGAACGGTGAGCGGGGCGTTGTCGCGGGCGTCGGCGAGTTTTTCGGGATCGGCGGCGCCGGCGGCGGCGAGCGGGTTGGTGACGGCCTTGGCGCCGAGAGGGCGTGAAAGCAGCGTGGTAAGGGAGTCGGCTTTGACCTGACCTTCGAGGCCGAGGCCGGCGCGGTAGCCGGCGACGACGTTGTTGAGACCGGTGGGGAGGCGGGCGCCGGTGCGGCCGTCGCCGAAGCGGATGGTAACGGCGCCGTCGTCGGCGCGCCGGAGGGTGTAGACGCGCTCGGCGGGGCCGACGTCGAGGAAGGACGGGACTTCGCGCCAGAGGACGTCGCCGACGCGGACCTCGAGGGCGGGCGCGGCGCCGCCGGGAGCGAGGGGCGAGCTGACGTGGGTGAGGGGCTTTTGCTTGAGGGTGAAACTCTGGAACGGGCGCGAGCCGTCGCCGGAGCCGAGGATCTCGTCGCGCTTGGTTTCGCCGTGGGTGGCGCGGGCGACGTTGGCGTTGATGAAGACGGTGTCGCGGACGTAGGCGCGGGCGAGCGGGGTGGCGAGGGCGAGGCTGGTGTGGCCGTCGGCGGTGAGGGTGGCGACGCGGAGTTCGACGATCTCGGCGGCGGGCAGGCCGGTGGCGGCGTCGGTGCCGGTGACGGCGAGGAGGCGGCCGGGGGCGAGGTCGGCGACGGCACCGTCGAGCACGAGGTCGTTGCCCGAGACGGTGGCGGTGATGGGACGCGACGCGAAGGCGAGGCGTTCGCTTTGGGCGTAGACGACGACTTCGCGGAGGGCGTTGTCGAAGGTGGACTGGTTCTCGCCGGGGCCGAGGGTGATGCGGGTGGTCTTGCCGGAGAGGCCGAACTCGGCGCGGGCGGCCTCGACGGCGGAGTCGATGCGGTAGACCTCCTGGTAGGACGGCGTGGAGAGGACGAGCCAGCCGCCGGCGGCGACGATCTTCGGGTAGAGTTGGTCGAGATCGAGGACGTAAGGGGAGTCGGGATCGGAGACGGTGCCAGGAGCGGATTGGGGGGCGGCGATGGCGCGGGCGGAGTCGGCGGGGGAGCCCGGGGACGAATCGAAAAGTTCGTCGAGCGCGTCGTGGACGGCCTTGCGGACGGCTTCGGCAGCGGCGTGCTGGCTGGCGGCGGTGAGCTGGTTGCCAAGGTAGAGGCCGGCGGCGAGCGGGGTGAGTTGCGGGTAGGCTCCGACGGCGGCGGCGAAGGCGACTTCGTCCTGGCTGTCGACGAGTTGGACGGCGAGGGTCGCGGAGTCGCGCGAGGTGGCGGCGACGTGGGCGGCGGTGGAGCGGTCGGCTCGGGCGGGGATGAGGCCCTCGAGCGCGGCCTTGGCGGAGGCGGCGACAAAGAGGTGGGCTTCGCGCCCGGCGGCCGCGGCGGCGTGGGCCTGGGCGACGGCGTCGGTGGCGGTAAGAACGGCTTCCGCGGTGGCGCGCGCCTGAGCAAGAGCCTGCGAGGTTTCGGGGGAGCCGAGGGCTTCGGCCATGCCCTGGAGTGGCGAAGAGGCGCGGACGAACTGGGTGAAGGCCGCGTGGGCGGCTGTAATGCGATTGTCGTCGAGATTGAGCGAGACGAGCGGGGTATGGAGATACTCGGCCAGTTCGCGGAGCACCTGTTTCAGGGCGATGACTGAGCGGCCTGGCTCGAAGAGGGTGGTCGGATCGAAAGAGAATTTGCCGGCGAGATTCTTGATGGTGTCGTCGGAAAGATCGGGCACGGAGCCGGGGGCGTTGATGCGAATGATCGACGCCAAGGTGCGGACCAAGTTTTCGGCCGCGCCGGCGATCTCGGCGGAGCGAGCGGCGGCACCCGAGCCTATGGCCCCGAGCAGGACGGAAGTTGTGTGAGCCAATCCGGCCACGGTGGCGACGGCGCCTTGTGCGGCGCGGAGCACGGAGTCTTTGGCGAGCGCTTCTTGGCGGCGAGCGACGCGCTCGGCGGCGGTGGTGGCGGCGCGGAGGACGTCCTCGGCGCTGGGCGTGGAGGAGGCGGGCGCGGAGGCCCGGGCGGCGAATGCGACGGGGTCGGTGGCGTCGGAGGAGGTCGCGGAACCGCGGGAGAACACGGTGAAGGCGGGCCACTCTTTTTTTTGATCGGCGGAGAGAGAGGCACCGTCGGCGAGGCCGAGGCAGGCTTTCTTCGTGAGGTCGGGGAGGGCCTTCCAGTCGATGGCGTTGTAGCCGAAAACGTTTGCGCGCTGGCGGAGGGCGTAGACCTCGGTGCCGGAGGTGGAGGGCGAGACCGGCGGGCCGAAGGTGCCGAGGGGGCGGTCGAGGCGAACGCGGGTGCGGCCGGCGTTGGGGCCCATGATGGGCGAGAGCGCGAGGACCTCAAGGGAGGCGACACGGCGAAAGTCCCAGCGCTCGGAGCCGGAGTTGTTTTTGCGCTCGTTGCCGATGAAGAGGAGGGCGTCGCCGGGGAGGAGGCCGGTGGCGGTGCCGTCGAGCCAGACCTCGGTGTCGCCGAGGGCGAGCGGGAGCGATGGCTCGGAGAGGCGCGGGCGGAGGGCGTTCCAGGCGGGGCGGGCCTCGATGGTTTCGATGGTCTCGAAGATCTGCGGTTTCTCGTCCTGACCGGGGACGCTTTGGACTTTGAGGCCGGAATCGAGGCGGACGGTGGCGGGGGCGCCGGGCATGCTCTCGGCGGTGAAGGCGAGGGCGACGGAGGCGGCGACGCCGGGGCGGAGCTCGTAGCCGATGGCGCGGGCGAGCTCGAGGATGGAGCGGCGCTCGGTGGCGGTGCGGAGGTAGTGCTCCTGGACGAAGCGCTCTTGGTGGAAGGTGAGGACGTCGAGGACGCAGGACCAGGCGTCGAGGAGCGCGATGGCGGGATCGGAGGGCTCGCGGGTGGAGAGGGCGCGGAGGGCGGGGTGCGCGGCGAGGCGGAGTTTTTGCGCGGCGAGGAAACGGCCGTGCGTGCCGACGCGCCACGCGTGGGCGGGGAGGCTGGGCGGGTTGTCGATGACGACGGGCGTGGGCGAGGCGGTGGCGGGGGCGCAGCCGCAGGTATCGAGGGAAGCGAGAGAGGGATCGTCGATGGTGGGCACGGTTTAGAGTCCTCCGTGGAGTTCTAGGGCGAGGCGGCCGCGTTCGGGGAAGTTGGCGTCGTCGTCGAGGCGCAGGATTTCGAGGGGGGCGGCGAGGATGACGCCGTTTTCGAGTTCGTGGTTTGGGAGGCGGCCCTGGCGTTGGAAGACCAAGGGCTGGACGGAGGACACGCCGGGGACGGCGAGGGCGGCGGCGACGAGGGGGGCGAGGTAGAGCGGCTGGCCGAAGGTGAAGTTGTCGGGATGGAAAAAGCCGTTGCGGCCGGAGCGGGCGTCGCGGCGTCCGAGGGCGGCGCGGAGGGCGGCGTGGACGTTGGAGCGGAAGTAGCCGGGGCGAACGCAGACGAGGAGTTTGACGTCGAGGGGGATGAAAACGGGGTCGGAAATCTCGAGGTCGTAGCCGGCGAGGCGGTGGCGTTCGAGGTGAGCGCGGAGGGCGGCTTGGAAACGCGGGTCGCGGGCGGCGGCGAGTCCGCCGGTGCGGTCGACGGCGATGAAGACGGTGTGCCAGGAGCCGGTCCAACGGAAGCGGGCGGCGGCGCGTTGCACGCCGGGGAAACGTTGGGCGACCTCGGCCCAGTCGGCCTCGGTGACGGCGCGTTCCTGGCGGCGGAAGGCCTGGGGGGCGAACTGGCGGGCTTGCTCAAGCGACTCGGGCTCGGCGCCGCCGCGGGCGGGGAGGGGATTGCGGACCTCAAGGATGGAGCCGGCGGGGAGGACGGAGGCGGGCGTGACGAGGTGGCGGAGAGTGTCGGCGCCGAGGTTGCCGGCGACGCCGCCGCCGAGCCGGGAGGTGGCGGAGAAGACGGTGCCGGGCGCGGGACGGCGGCCTTGGAGGTCGTCGCCGAAGCGAAGGCGCGCGGTGGCGTCGCGCTCCATCTCGACGACGAATTCGGGGGCGAAGCGATCGCTGGAGAGAAGGTCGCGGCTCGGGGTCCATCGTTCGTCGCCGGCGGAAAGTTTCAGGCAGGGGAGGGCGCCGGCGGAGGTGTATTCGAAAGCCTGTGACGCGGGGATGACGGTGGTGGCGCCGGGGTCGAAGGGATCGGGGATGACGACGGTGGAGGGGAAGGGGGCGGCGAAGGCGAGGCCGGCGCGGCCGAGGGCGGGGCGGTAGGCTCCGGTGAGCGGGACGGCGGGCGGGTCGAGGGGCGCGGGCGGGAGGGTGCGACCGTGGTCGGCGAGGA
>CBIHRE010000382.1:0-5408 GCA_966212385.1 uncultured Akkermansia sp.
GACGGGGCGTATTGGCGTTCCGCCGCTTGTGCGGCGGATCCCGGGCGGTCGCCGACCGCTCCCGAGTAGTGAAGAGGCAAATACAGCGTGAAGGTGCTGCCCTCGCCATGCACGCTCGCGAGTTTGATCTCGCCGCCAAGAAGGGCGGCAAGCTCACGGCTGATGGCCAGGCCGAGGCCGGTGCCGCCGTATTTGCGCGCCGTGCCGGCGTCGGCCTGCTGGAAGGCCTCGAAGATAAGCCTCTGTTTCTCCGGCGCGATGCCGATGCCCGTATCCTCGACGGCAAAGGCGACGACGTGCGCCGCCTTGCTGAGGACGGGGTGATCGAAGCTCCATCCGCTGGACGCCAGATCCACCCGGACCTCCACCTTGCCGTGGGCGGTGAACTTCACCGCGTTCGAAAGCAGGTTCTTCAGGATCTGCTGCAGGCGTTTGGGGTCGCTGTCCATGAAGTTGGGCAAGTTCTCCGAAAAGCGGACATGCAGCGGCAGGTTTTTCGCCTCCGCGACATGCCGGAAATTGCGCTCGATGTTGTCGCGCAGTCCCGCGAAGGGGATGTCCTCGATCTCGACCGTCACCGTGCCGGACTCGATCTTGGAGAGGTCCAAAATGTCGTTGATGAGGTGAAGAAGGTCCGAGCCCGAGGAGTTGATGTTGCGAGAGAACTCCACCTGTTTCTCCGTCAGATTTCGTCCGACGTTTTCGGCAAGCTGCTGACTGAGGATCAGGATCGAGTTCAGCGGCGTGCGAAGTTCGTGCGACATGTTGGCGAGGAACTCCGACTTGTATTTCGAGGTGAGCGCCAGCTCGGCCGCTTTTTCCTCGAGTGCGTGTCGAGGCTGTTCGACCTCGACGTTTTTGCGCTCCACCTCCGCGTTCTGTTCGGCGAGCAGGCGGGCTTTCATGCCAAGCTCCTCGTTCGTCTGCTGGAGCTCGCGCTGACGCGCCTGCAGCTCGACGGTGAGCTGCTGCGATTTTGCGAGGAGGCCTTCGGTGCGCATCGTCGCTTCGATCGTGTTGAACACCGCGCCGATGCTCTGGGTGAGCAGGTCGAGGAAGGTGAGGTTGACCTCGTCGAAAGGCTCGAGCGAGGCGAGCTCGATCACCGCCTTGGTCTGGCCCTCGAAAAGCACGGGGAGCACGACGATGCTCACCTGGCGCGCTTCGCCCAGACTTGAGGAAATCGTGATGAAGTCCGGCGGCACGTGGTCGAGCAGGATGCTCTTCTTCTCGACCGCGCACTGGCCCATCAGCCCTTCGCCTAGGTTGATGCTGCGCGCGATGCGGCCGCCATGCGCGTAGGTGGAGAGCAGGCGCAACTCCGTGTCGCCGTGATGGGCGCCCAGGTGATAGATCGCGCCTTGCTGGGCCCGGACCAGCGGCACGAGCTCCGCGAGGAGGATCTCGCCGACCGTGTCGAGTTCGCGCTGGCCTTGCAGCATGCCGGTAAATTTCGCGAGGTTGGTCTTCAGCCAGTCCTGCTCGCGGTTGCGCTTGGTGGTCTCGCGCAGGTTGGAGATCATCGTGTTGATGTTGTCCTTCAGCTCGGCGACCTCGCCACGGGTCTCGACCTGAATCGAGCGGGTCAAATCGCCTTTCGTCACCGCGGTGGCGACCTCCGCGATCGCGCGCACCTGCGTGGTGAGATTGGCGGCGAGCAAGTTGACGTTACCCGTAAGGTCCTTCCAGGTGCCGGCGGCGCCGGGCACGTGGGCCTGGCCGCCGAGACGGCCTTCCACGCCGACTTCGCGGGCGACGTTGGTCACCTGATCGGCGAAAGTCGCCAACGTGTCGGTCATGTCGTTGATCGTGTCGGCCAGCGCGGCGACCTCGCCCTTCGCCTGCACCGTGAGACGTTGGGTCAGGTTGCCGTTCGCGACGGCGGTCACGACTTTCACGATGCCGCGCACCTGCTCGGTGAGGTTGGACGCCATGAAGTTCACGTTGTCGGTAAGGTCCTTCCAGGTGCCGCCCACGCCGGATACCTGCGCCTGACCTCCGAGTTTGCCTTCGGTGCCGACCTCGCGGGCGACGCGCGTCACCTCGGAGGCGAAGGCGTTGAGCTGGTCGACCATCGTGTTGATGGTGTCCTTCAGCTCCAGGATCTCGCCCTTCACGTTGACGGTGATCTTGCGGTTCAAGTCGCCGCGCGCGACGGCGGTCGTCACCTCGGCGATGTTGCGCACCTGAGCGGTCAGGTTGGCGCCCATCGTGTTCACGGAGTCGGTAAGATCCTTCCAAGTGCCGGCGACACCGGGCACCACGGCTTGCACGCCAAGGCGGCCTTCGGTGCCGACCTCGCGCGCCACGCGAGTCACCTCGGAGGCGAAGGAGCGAAGCTGCTCCACCATCGTGTTGATGGTTTCCTTGAGCTGCAGAATTTCGCCGCGCACATCGACGGTGATTTTCTTGGACAAGTCGCCGTTCGCGACGGCGATCGTCACCTCGGCGATGTTGCGGACCTGCGCCGTGAGGTTGGACGCCATCGAGTTTACGTTGTCGGTGAGGTCCTTCCAGGTGCCGGCCACGCCGGGCACTGCGGCCTGGCCTCCGAGCTTGCCTTCGGTGCCGACCTCGCGCGCCACGCGGCTCACCTCGCCGGCGAAGCCGTTGAGCTGGTCGACCATCGTGTTGATGGTGTTCTTCAGCTCCAGAATCTCGCCCTTCACGTCGACCGTGATCTTGCGCGAGAGGTCGCCGCGCGCGACGGCGGTGGTCACGTCGGCGATGTTGCGCACCTGCGAGGTCAGGTTGTCCGCCATCGAGTTCACGTTGTCGGTGAGGTCCTTCCAGGTGCCGGCGACGCCGCGCACGTCCGCCTGGCCGCCGAGCTTGCCTTCGGTGCCGACCTCGCGGGCGACGCGCGTCACCTCGGAGGAGAAGGAGTTCAACTGGTCGACCATCGTGTTGATCGTGTTCTTCAGCTCCAGAATTTCGCCTTTCACGTCGACCGTGATCTTGCGCGAGAGGTCGCCACGCGCGACGGCCGTCGTGACCGTCGCGATGTTGCGCACCTGGGCGGTGAGGTTGGTCGCCATCGCGTTCACCGAGTCGGTGAGATCCTTCCAGGTGCCGGCCACGCCGGGCACCACCGCCTGGCCGCCGAGTCGTCCATCGGTGCCGACCTCGCGCGCCACACGCGTCACTTCGGAGGCGAAGGAGCGGAGCTGGTCGACCATGGTGTTGATCGCTTCCTTGAGCTGGAGGATCTCGCCGCGCACATCGACCGTGATCTTTTTGGACAAATCGCCGTTCGCCACCGCGATCGTGACGTCGGCGATGTTGCGCACCTGAGCGGTGAGGTTGCCGGCCATCTGATTCACCGACTCGGTGAGATCTTTCCACACGCCGGACACGCCTTTGACCTGCGCCTGGCCGCCGAGCTTGCCCTCTGTGCCGACTTCGCGCGCCACGCGCGTCACCTCCGAGGTGAAAACCGCCAGCTGCTCGATCATCGTATTGACCAGTTTGGCGGAACTGAGGAACTCGCCCTTCAGCGCGCGGCCATCGACTTCGAGCTCCATCGACTGGCCCAGGTCGCCTTTCGCCACCGCACCGATGGTGCGCGCCACTTCGGTGGTCGGCCGCACCAAGTCGTCGAGAAGGGTGTTGAGGGAATCGACCTGCTCGGCCCAGCCGCCGACCGCGCCAGGCACGGACATACGCTGCTTCAAACGACCTTCCTTGCCGACGGTGCGGCTCAGGCGGGAGGTCTCCGAGGTAAAACGTGCCTCCAAGCGGATCGTTTGATTAAAAGCATCCGCGATACGTCCTTCGATTCCCTCCCAATCGGTAGGCAATCGCACCGAGAAGTCTCCGTCTCGGAACGCGACGATCGCGGAAAGGATCGACTTCAATTTCCCATCAAAAGCCGCGGGATCTGCACTTTTCGCCTCCGAGCTCTTTTTCCGCAGAGTGGCGCCGGCGGCTGATTTCGTGAGTTGTAATGGCGTTTTTTCCTGGTCGGAAAGCGAAGCGGGGCGGTTTCCACGGCTGCGAGAAAGCGCTATCTTTTTCATCATGAATTAGTCGAGAAGGAGAGGGGACCGGCCGGGGATGGATCCGGCGCAGGTCGGGTGGCATTGTTCCAAAGTTTTCGGGGCGCCACCATCGGGCCAAATACCGCACCGCAAGGTCGCGCGATGCTCTGTTATCCCCTTATCCTGCGTATACGCGATAGGCTACTTGCCTCCTCTGGCCGCATGTCGGAATTTACCCCATAATTACATGCGTCGTTTCTCGGTCATTTTGGCAGCCGGCTTCCTCTTGTCCCTGATCGCAATCGCCGGTCGGCCGCCAAGGGCTGCAAAATCGGCGGAGGCCCACGCGACTCAGGAAACCCAAACAGCCGTCGCATCCGAGCTCTCGGGTTCGCAGCCAAACTCCATTGGCAACGTGCCGCTCGTGCCCCCGCCCGCGACGACACATGCCGGCACGGCCACCGATCCTCGAACGGTGATCGCCTCGCGCTGGGGAACCGATTTACACCCGGCCCATGCCGCGTTTCGCGCATGGACCGAACGTTACTTTGCGGCCCGGCCGGGAGCCGCGCGTCTGGCACTCGAGGGGGAGGGGAGGGCGCTCGCCGAAGCCCGTAGAGCCGAAATCGCCCGGCTGATCGTGTCGGATCCGGAGACCGCCTTGGCCTTGGCTGTGCCGATCACGATCCGCGGCGCCATGCCGGAGCAGGTCGTGGGGCTTCTCGAGCGTCGCATATCCGCGCGGGGCGAATTGTCACTGAACGCCGTCACTCCCGCGCCCGGGCAACGCTACGAGGGCGAAACCAGCTTCCGTTCCGCTCTCGTCGACGGCGCCGAATACCGCGCCTACGTCTACGGACGACGCGCGCAACAGGCGACGTTGACCAATGCCGCTCTCAGCGGAATAGCGGTCGATAATCTGCTCGCGGTCGCGGAGTCGCCCGTCCGTTTGCTCGAGCCGGGTGAGCTCCCGGCGAGCACGACGCCTGCGGTCGCCACTTGCCCCGCCTGCGCGTCGGCCTTGCGCGCACCTCTCGCGGAAAGCGTGCTCTATGAATATGCGGGCGGCGTGGGCGCCGCTCCGACTCGCGAGCATTTCCTCGCCGATGTCGTCGCGCTCGAGGCGGCGGAGCAAGATCTCACCGAGGCCGACAATCGCCCCGGCTCCGGCACCGTCGTCGGCCGTCCGACCAAGGCGTGGACCCACGGAACGAAACGCGTGCTCATCGTCCGGGTCGACTTTTCCGATAAACCCGGGGCTCCGGTTTCCGACGGCGTGGACGTGACCGAAGAAAGCGCGGTCGCGCTCTTCACCGAGGCCGGCGGAGTGGGGGACTTTTATCTCTCGTCCAGCTTCGGTCAGACCTCGCTCGCTATCCGTCCATCGGTCGGAGGCGACTCCCCGGACGTGACCCCGGTCCTGCGTTT
>CBIHRE010000383.1:0-5408 GCA_966212385.1 uncultured Akkermansia sp.
AAATCCTCGAAGAAAAGAATGGATTTTAGCGTCGAGGCGAAAGCCGCACTAAAAACCGAAAAGGCAGGACCGGATGGCTAACGCACTCCGGCGACGAGGCGTTTGATGGGGCGGGCGAAAGCGATGAGGAGCAGGCCGGCGGCGAGGGGGAGGATGATGATCTGGAGATACATGCCCGGCCATTCGGCGACGCGGTCGGCGTGGAATTCGCCGGCGAGCAGGCCGGCGATGAGGCTGCCAAGCGAGGTGGCGAGGAACCAGATGCCCATCATCTGGCCGACGAAGCGGCGCGGGGAGAGCTTGGTCACGGAGCTGAGGCCGACAGGGCTGACGCAGAGTTCGCCGAAGGTGTGCAGGAGGTAGGTGCTGATGAGCCAGGTCGGCAGCGCGGACTCTCCGGCGGCGACGACGCGCGAGGCGCCGGCCATGACCACGAAACCGGCGGCGAGGAGGAGGAGGCCGAGGCCGAATTTCATCGGGATCGAGGGATCGAGCTGGCGCCGGGCGAGCCAGACCCAGAGCGCGGCGAAGACGGGGGCGAAGGCGATGATGAAGACGGGGCCGAGGGCTTGGAACCAGGCGGCGGGCACGGTGTAGTTCAACCAGTCGAGCTGGCGGTCGGTGTAGCGCTCGGCGAAGAGGTTGAAGGAGGAGCCCGCCTGCTCGAAGCCGGCCCAGAAGAGGGCGGAGGCGAAGAAGAGGACGAGGATCATCGAGACTCGTTTTTTCTCGGTCGCGTCGAGGCGGCCGAGCGTGAAAACGCCGATGAAATACGCGGCGGCGATGCCGAGGATGACGTAGGTCGCCCAGCGCGCGATGACGACGGGGTTCAGGGTGACGACTCCGGTGACGGCGAGGGTGGTGATCAGGACGATGGCGGCGGTGCCGCCGAAGAGGAGGGCGCGCTCGGCGAGGTGGAGCGGGCTGTCGTTGCCGCGGCGCAGGCCGGCTTGGCCGAGCCAGGCGCGGGAGAGGTGGAACTGGACGAGGCCGAGGACCATGCCGACGCCGGCGGCGCCGAAGCCCCAGTGCCAGCCGAGGCTGGTGGCGAGCCAGCCGCAGATCATGGGGCCGATGGCGGCGCCGAGGTTCACGCCCATGTAGAAGATGGTGAAGCCGGCGTCTCGGCGCGCGCCGCCCTCGGGGTAGAGCTCGGCGACGAGGCCGCTCATGTTGGGCTTGAGCACGCCGCTGCCGATGACGACGAGGACGAGGCCGAGGTAGAAGCTCTGCGTCCAGGGCAGGGCGAGGGTGAAGTGGCCGAGGGCGATGATGACGCCGCCGATCCAGACGGCGCGTTGCGCGCCCCAGAGGCGGTCGGCGAGCCAGCCGCCGGGGAGGGACATCAGGTAGACGGCGGCGGTGTAGAGGCCGTAGATCGCGGTGGCGGTCTTGTCGTCGAGCGCCATGCCGCCGCGCGTGGCGTCGACCATGAAGAGGACGAGCAGGGCGCGCATGCCGTAGTAGCTGAAGCGCTCCCACATCTCGGTGAAGAAGAGCGTGGCGAGGCCGCGCGGGTGCCGGCGGCTGGCGACGGCTCCGGGCGGGGTGACGGGCGAGGGCTGGGCCGGGGAGCCGGGGGTATGCATGCGGGGATTTTTAACGGGGCTGGGCGAGGCGGAGTCGGACGAGCTCGGGCATGTATTTGGGAGGGACGGAGCCGATGGTCATCACGGCCTCGTGGTAGCGGCCGAGGTCGAAGGCGACGCCTTGTTCACGTTGGATGCTTTGGCGAAGCCGGTAGTGTGCCATGCGGCCGACGAAGTAGGTGCTGAGCTGCACGGAGCTTTGCTTGGCGCGAATGACCTTTAGCTTCGCCTCGCCCTCGGATTGGAAGGCGCCGTCGACGAGCAGGCGCATGGCCTCGTCGTCGGTCATGGCGGTGCAGTGCATCTTGTAGTCGAGGATCGAGTTCACCACGGCGCGGAGGTAGAACTTCAATTGCATGAGGCGGAGGCGCAGGTCGCCGTCGCCATAGCCGGCGTCGAGCATGGAGACCTCGTTGTAGACGGCCCAGCCCTCGATGTAGCTGCCGGACTGGAGGACGCGGCGGATGAGCGAGGGGTGGCGGTTGGCATACTCGAGCTGCACGTAGTGGCCGGGGTAGGCCTCGTGCAGGGTGAGGATCTTGAGCATGTGGCCGTTGTATTCCTCGAGGAAGCTGCGCTTCTGCGCCTCGGTCCAATCGGAGGGCGGCGGGCTGACGGCGTAGTAGCTCGGGCCGTCGGGATCGAGGGGCGGCGAGTTCTCCATGTAGGCGAGCGAGTTGCCGCGGCGGAACTCTGGCATCTCGATGATGGCGCAGCGGTCGGGCTCGGGCAGGCGCAGGTAGTCGTGCTTGGCGATGAAGGCCTTGAGGTCGGCGACGGTGGCGCGAACGGCGGTCAACAGGCCGGCGGCGTCGGGGTGCTCGCGGTTGACCTCGGCGGTGACGGCGCGGACCAGCTCGAGGCGGCCGGCGGGGTCGTCGGGTGGCGGAACGCGGTCGGGGAAGTAGCGCGGCCAGAGCTGGCGGGCGACGACGTGAAGCTCCGCATGCACGCGGGTGAACTCGGCCTCGGCGTCGGCGAGGTTTTGCTCGGGGGTGACGGCGGCGCCGATCTCGAAGGCGAATTTTTTGGCGAACTTTTCCCGGCCGATGCGCCACTCGGGGTCGGCGCGTTCGCGTAGGCTTTCGAGGAAGGTCTGGTGCTCGCGGAGGGCGGCGGCGACCTTGGCGGCGGCGGCGGTGAGCTCGGCGAGGCGCGGGGTTTCGCCGATGTAGGAGAGGAGCTCGCTCTCGTAGAAGTTGATCGCGCCGAGATTTTGGCGGATGGCGGTCTCGAGCACGGGCGCGGCGGGGCGGACGAGGGCGCGGCGGGCCTCGGCGAGGATGCGCGGCATCTCGGCCATGCGCGCGAGGGTGTTGGCGATGTTGGTCTCTTTGGGCGCGGTGGACTGGGCGACGAGGGCGTAGACGCTGTCGTTGAGGTAGCGGCCGTAGGTGCGCGGGTCGGTCTCGAAGGGGCGCAGCTCCTCGGCGGTCCAGAGCTGGGCGGCGAGCTCGTTGCGCAGGATATCAAAGTCGATCTGGCCGTCGCGGGAGAGGCTTTGGAAATCGATCTTGCGCGGCAGCTCGTCGAGGGTGCGGCGGGCGAGGTCGTTCCAGCCGGCCCGGGCCTCGGGGGAGATGTCGTCGAGGCGGGCGTCGTAGCGGTGGTCGCCGAGGCCGGTGGCGGCGGTGGGCTGGCGGCGGAAGTTTTCCTCGAGGTAGGCGTGGAAAAAATCCTGCAAGCGCCGGTCTTCGGCGGGCTGGGCGAGGCTGGACACGATGGAAAGAAGCGAGAGCGCGGCGGCGGACAGGATCCGGGAGACGGCGCGGCTCATTGCGAGGCGGGCGTGAGGAAGACGCGGGTGAAGAACTCGGCCAGGCGGCGGGAGCCGTAGGGGGTTCCGGCGATGCCGTGGCCGCCGTTGGGGACGGCGAGGAGCTCGAAGTCCTTGTCGGCACGGATGAGGGCGTCGACGACCTGGTAGGTGCTGGCGGGGTCGACGTTCTTGTCGAGCTCGCCGACCATGAGGAGGAGTTTGCCCGTGAGCTTGGGCGCGTTGACGACGTTGGAGCTGCGGACGTAGCTCTCGTCGATCGGCCAGCCCATCCACTGCTCGTTCCACCAGATCTTATCCATGCGGTTGTCGTGGCAGGCGCTGTCGGAGACGGCGGCGCGGTAGAAGTCGCCGTGGAAGAGGAGGCCGCCGAGGGCGTTCTGGCCGCCGGCGGAGGTGCCGAAGAGGCCGACGCGGGAAAGATCCATCTCGGGGTGCGCGGCGGCGGCGGCGCGGATCCAGGCGATGCGGTCGGGGAAGCCGGCGTCGCCGATGTTTTTCCAGGCGACGTCGTGGAAGGCCTTGGAGCGGTTGGAGGTGCCCATGCCGTCGAGCTTCACGATGATGAAGCCGCGGTCGGCGAGGTCTTGGGAGCGGTGTTTGGAGCGGAAGGATTTCGGGGTGAACGAGTCCTGCGGGCCGGCGTAGATGTCCTCGAGGACGGGATATTTTTTCGCGGGGTCGAAGTCCTTGGGGCGCTGGATGACGCCGTAGATGTCGGTCTTGCCATCGCGGCCCTTGGCGACGAAGCGCTCGGGGGCGCGCCAGCCGTCGGTGACGAGTTCGGAGACGTCGGCCTCTTCGAGACGGCAGACGAGGGAGCCGTCGGCGACGCGGCGGAGCTCGGTGATCGGCGCGAGGTCGACGCGAGACCAGGTGTCGAGGAGGTAGCGGCGGTCGGGCGAGTAGGCCACCGAGTGGGTGCCGTCGCCGGCGGTGAGCGCGACGAGGCCTGAGCCGTCGAAACCGACGCGGTAGTGGTGGATGTAATACGGATCTTCGCCGGGGTTCTTGCCGGAGGCGGTGAACCAGACCTCGCGTTTCTCACGGTCGACGCGCTCGACGCCGCGGACGACCCAGTCGCCGCGGGTGATCTGGTTTTTCACGCGGCCGGTTTTGGTGTCGTAGAGGTAGAGGTGGTTCCAGCCGTCACGCTCGGACATCCAGATGATCTCGCCGGTCTCGCCGAGGTATTCGGAGAAGAACTTGCTCGAATAGCAGATGAAAGTGCGGCTGGTCTCGTCGACCACGGGGCGGACGGCGCCGGTGGCGGCGTCGACGCCGAGGATGCGGAGGGCCTGGTGGCCGCGCTGGTTGAAGAGGAAGGTGAACTCTCCGGAGTCGGCGGCCCAGCGGACGTCGCCGATGGACCATGGATTGGCGAAGAGGGCGTCGTCGACCGGGACCTCGCGGCGGGCCTCGACCTCGAAGAGGTGAGGTTTGGCGTAGGGGACGGCGTCGCCGGGCTTGAGGTAGGGGATGACGACGAGCTTGGGCTGGAGCTGATCGGGCGGGGAGGACTGGACCATGGTCACGCGGCGTTGCCCGCCGGGGGTGTGGCGCATGGCGACGAAGCGCTTGGAGTCAGGCGACCAGTAGACCTCGGGCTCGGGGCGCTCGGGCTCGCGGGTGTCGTATTCCATCTCCATGGCGCGGCGGGCCTCGACGTTGCGGGCGTAGCTGGAGAGCGCGTGGGCGTCGTGGGTGAGCGGCTCCTCCTTGCCGGCGCGGACGTCGCGCAGGGCGAGGTTGTCGCCGCGGACGAGGACTTCCCAGCGGCCGTCGGGAGAGCGGACGCCCTCGGGACGGTTTTCGCGCTGGCGGCGCTCGGCGGCCTGGGCGGCGCGCTGCGGGCGGGCCGGGGCGAAGTCGAAGGTGTCGGTGATGGAGGCGACGGCGGGGCGGTCCTCGGCGACGAATACGGCGAGGGTGTCGCCGTTCTTGGCGGTGACGAGCCAGGCGTGGCCGGCGTAGGTGTTCTGGTCGCGCTCCTCGCCGGGCTTGAGGCTGCCGTAGAGGCGACGTTCGCCGGACTCGTCTAT
>CBIHRE010000384.1:0-5383 GCA_966212385.1 uncultured Akkermansia sp.
AGGAGCCGGAGACCGCATCCCCTGTCGCGGGCGCCGGCTCCTCGCCCGGTCCCACCAGCTTGGCGAGACCGAAATCGGCGACCTTCACCTGCCCGCGGCGGTCGAGGAGGATGTTCTCCGGCTTGATGTCGCGGTGCACGACGCCGTGGTCGTGGGCGAATTGCAACGCGTCGCAGATCTGGGGCACGATCGCGAGGGCCTCGCGCGCGGCGATGCGCCCGCCGTGGACGAGCTGGCGCAGCGTCACGCCGTCCACGTATTCCATGAGCAGGTAATAGTAGCCGCCCGCCTGGCCGAAGTCGTGGATCGTGACGATATGCGGATGATCGAGCCGCGCCAGCGCCTGCGCCTCGCGGGCGAAACGCTCGGCGAAGGCGGGATCGGAGCCGCGCTCGGGGGCGAGCAGCTTGAGCGCGACGAGGCGGCCGAGACTTTTCTGCCGGGCGCGATAAACCACGCCCATGCCTCCGCGGCCGAGGCAGGCGTGGATCTCGAGCTGCGGAAAATGCGGCGCGATGTCGTCCACCGATGGCGCCTGCGCCATCGCCGCCGGCTCGGTGGAGTCGGACGCGGAGCCGAAGTGCTCGGAAACGAGACAGGCCGGGCAAAGCCCCGCCGGCGCGTCGGGCGGCAGGACCGCCTGGCAACGCGGGCAGCGGGGGGTCTTGTCGGACGAGGGGTCGGCTGCTTCTGGGGCGTTCATGCCTGGTTAAATACCGGAGGAAGCGGGGATGTTACGCCCGCGCGGAAAGAATTTTCACGAAGTGCGCGAGCTCCACGTCGAGCTCGCCCGGCGCGGCCACCGTCTCGGCGATCTCGGAGCGCAGCGCCTCGCGGAAGCGTTTGCGCAGACGGTGCACCGCCACGCGCGCGGCGCCGGCGGAAAGGCCGAGCTCCGCGGCGGTCGCCTCGTAGTCGATCTCGCCGCGCGGCGCGATGAGATGACCCTTCAGCGTTTCGAACTCCGCGGCGCGATCCGCCGCGCGATATTCCTCGGCGAGGCCGGCCAGGGCGCGATCAAGCACGGTCAGCGCCCAGCGACGTTCGAAGATCTCGTCCGGCCCGAGCGCCGGCTCCACCGCGTAGCGCGACTCCGCCTCGTCCGCGTCGAGGGCGACGAACGCGAAACCGCCGCCGCGTTTGCGCGCGTTTTCCCTGCGCCACTCCTTGGCGAGAAAACGCTTCAGCGCGACGAGCAAGAAGCTGCGAAAGCGTCCGAGACCAGGCCGCGCGTCGCGCAGCCAATCCTTTTCAAGCAGCCGGGCGAAAAACGCCTGGGTCAGATCCTGCGCGTCGGCGGGGGAATGGCCGGAGCGCCGCGTGTAGGCGTAAAGCGGATACCAGTAGGCGCGGCAAAGCGCCTCGAGCGCCGCGTCGGCCTCGCCGGTCGGCCCGTGGCAGGCCGCCGCGATGATCGACCACCGCGTGGTGGCGAAAGACGAGCCGGGCGAAACGGCGGACGGAACGAAGGATTCTGGGGGCATCTGCTCGCTCTTACTTACCGGCGGCGAGACGCTTGTTACAAGAAAGCCCGCGCCGGCGGCGGGGTGCTCCCTTTTCTGTCCGGCTCAATTCCTCGTTCGTCGATCGAAGGATTATCCGTCAACAATTAGGACCGGCGGACATCATATGATTCTGGCCCTCGCCCCCGCTCCGCTTCAGTAGGATTGGGTAAACACCTCCCATGCCCCTCGCCGCCTCCGCCACGCTCCGCGCCGCCACGCCCGGGCCCGTCGTCAACCGCAACCTCTACGGCCACTTCGCCGAGCACCTCGGCCGCGGCATCTACGAGGGACTTTGGGTCGGCCCCGACTCGCCGATCCCCAACACCCGCGGCATCCGCGACGACGTCCTCGCCGCGCTCAAGGCCCTCGACATCCCCGTGCTGCGCTGGCCGGGCGGTTGTTTCGCCGACGAATACCACTGGAAGGACGGCATCGGTCCGCGCGAGCAGCGCCCGCGCATCATCAACACGCACTGGGGCTCCGTCGTGGAGAACAACCATTTCGGCACGCACGAGTTCATGGACCTCTGCGAACAGCTCGGCTGCGAGCCCTACATCTGCGGCAACGTGGGCTCCGGCGAGGTGCGGGAAATGATGGAGTGGGTCGAGTATCTCACCTCCGACGCCGCCTCGCCCATGGCCGACCTGCGCCGCAAAAACGGCCGGGAAAAACCCTGGCGCGTGCGCTACTTCGGCGTGGGCAACGAGAGCTGGGGCTGCGGCGGATCGATGCGCCCCGAGTATTACGCCGACGAATACAGACGCTACAACACCTTCGTCAAAAACTACTCGGGCAACCAGGTCTACCGCATCGCCTGCGGCGCCAATTCCGACGACTTCCGTTGGACCGAGGTCCTGATGCGCGAGGCCGGCCGCAACATGGACGGCCTCTCGCTCCACTACTACACCGTCCCCACCGGCTGGCCGCCGCGCGAATCCGCCACGCAGTTCGACGAGCCCATGTGGCACCTCACGCTCTCCAAGGCCCTGCACATGGAGACGCTCATCCGCCGCCACGGAGCGATCATGGACGTGCACGATCCGGAAAAGCGCGTCGGCATGGTCATCGACGAGTGGGGCACCTGGTTCGCGGCCGAGCCGGGCTCCACGCCGGGCTTCCTTTACCAACAAAACACGTTGCGCGACGCGCTCGTGGCGGCGCTGCATTTCCACATTTTCCACCGCCACGCCGACCGCGTGACGATGACCAACATCGCGCAGACGGTGAACGTGCTCCAAGCCATGATCCTGACCGACGGCCCCCGCATGCTCCGCACGCCGACCTACTGGATCTTCGAAATGTTCAAGGCCCACCAAGGCGGCACGGTTCTGCCCGTCGACCTGCACGAGGTCCCCGCCTACTCCGTCGAAGGCGGCGCCTCCGGCGGCACGCCGATCCCGGCCGTCTCCGCCAGCGCCACGCGCCGCGCGTCGGACGGCGCCGTGCATGTCTCGCTCGCCAACGCCCACCCGCGCGAGGCCGCCCGCGTCGAAATCCTCCTCGATCAACTCCCCGCGAAGACCGCCTCCGGTCGCGTCCTCACCGCCTCCGCGATGAACGCGCACAACACCTTCGACACGCCCGACGCCGTCAGCCCGGCCGCCTTCACCGGCGCGAAGCTCGCCGACGGCGTCCTCGTCGCCGAGCTGCCGCCGATGAGCGTGGTGGCGCTGGAGTTGCGCTGAGCGAGTCCCAGGCCGAACTCCGCTAGTCTTTGGCGTCGGCTCGTCCCCACTCGAGAATCTCCCGCTTCTGCGCCGCGGACAAACTAGGCTGGGCGTCCAAGATCGCCACGGCCTTCGCTTCTTCTTTGCCCCGGATGAAGTTGCCAAAAATGGAACCGAGCTGAACTCGGCGCGCCTGCGAATCGGCGGGCAAGCGGAGCAACAGCTCGATGGCGCGCTCCGGCTTGCCCGCGCCCCATGGCGCGCGCGACGCGAGCGCCCCGGCCGCGTTGCCCAAGATCGCATCGGCCTCCTCTTTGTCCTCACGCGAGGCCGCCCACGCGAACAAAGCGTCCGGATCGGCGTCCATCCAGCCTGACGCGATACGGTATTTTTGATCGATACCGCTCTCGCCCCACTGCTCGGCCAGCCAGCCGGGTTGACGCGCGTTCAGCCACTCGGCCGCCGCCTTGGCGTCGGTTGCCGCCCAGCCCGCCGCGACCTCTTTCTCCGCCCGCCCCCTCAGCTCCCCGGCCGCCAAAGTCTCCAGATACGCCAAGGCCGCCTTCGGATCTTCCTTGGCCAAGCCGCTCATCGCGCCAGTCACCGCCGCGTCGCGCACGCCCGCAGACACCTCGTTTTCCTTGAGCCAACCCAAGACCGCCTCGGGGTCGCTCCGTCCCCACTCGCTCAGATGCCAGCGTAACGCTCTGTCGCGCTCCTCGCCCTCCGGCATGCGCATGATCAGCGGCACGCCCGTCGGCAAAAACTTGTTCTCAGCATCCCGGGACATGTGCTTCGTCCCTTCCGCGATGAGTGCGGCCTTTTCCGCGCTTTCCGGCAACGCGTCGATCCACGCAAGCGCCGCCGCGGCATCGTCGCGTATCCAGCCGGTTAGATAAAACGGGAGCTCGCTTCTGCCATACTTCGCCTTCGACCAGTCGATCTTCGCGTCGAACAAGGCCCGCACAAACGCACCACGATCCGCGACGAAACCCGCCAGCGAACCGAGCCACGTGCTGTCGTTCTCCAAGGACCACCGCACCGCAGCCGCCGGATCGACGTTGGCCCACTTGCCGAGCCGATGCGCAAACATCGACGAGTCCTTGCACGCCATGCCCAGCTCCGCAAAGGCCGAGGCCGGATCGAGCTCAACCCAGCCCGCGAATATGCGGTTCTTCGCCGCCTCGAAAAACTCGGCCGACACACCGCGCGCCAACTCGAGCGCCCGTCGTGGATCGCGCAGCGCCACCTCCTTGAGCATCTTCGCCGCCAGGCTCCATTCGCTCTTCACGTCGCGCAAAGTCAGCGCCCACGCGAAAGCCGCGTCAAAGTCACGCTTCGCCCAGAGGAAACCCGCCTCCTCGCGCAGCTTTTCGCCGTCACGCCCGGGAATCTCGTCCCACATCGTCACCGCCCAGCGCCCGGCCGATTCCGGATCGCCCTCGCACCAGAGCGTGAACAGCTCCACGAAATGCGCCCGCGCCCCGTTCGCCTCGCCCAGCGCCCAGAGCGCCTCCAGCAGCTCCGCGCGCTCCTCTCCGGTCAACGCGGCGAGAAACTTTGCCATCGCCTGCTTGCGCGCCGCCCCATCCGCGAGCTTGCCAAAGGCCAGCGCTCGCGCGAGCGACTGCTCCGTCGTGGGCCTGGCCTCCGCGTGCGGCGCCTCGGCCGCGGGCTTCGCCACGGCCGGATGCGGATCGAGCGCCTTCGCCACGGCCGGCTCCGCCGCCGGCTCGGCGCGACGGCACGCGCCGCCGAACGACAAAACAAGCAAGGCGCTCAGACGAACGCTGACACGAAGAGGATTGCGCAAGGGCACCGGGGTTTCCGCGACGTAACCGTCGCCCTTCCGCGCTCGCAACACACTTGTTTTCTCACAGTTCCAAGCTCAGCCCGCCCCGCCGCCCGGCGCCGCGAACTTCCGCAGATATTTCAGAGCCACCTCGAATTCCTTCGGCAGCGGCGCGGTGATCGTCAC
The DNA here is from genome assembly GCA_966212385.1 of uncultured Akkermansia sp. Classification (GTDB taxonomy): domain Bacteria; phylum Verrucomicrobiota; class Verrucomicrobiia; order Opitutales; family Opitutaceae; genus IMCC26134_A. The sequence continues at coordinate 5,151 of CBIHRE010000384.1, forward strand.
CGGTTCGCGCGTCATCGGATGCGTCACCGTGAGCGCGCTCGCGTGCAGCGCCAGCCGGTCGACCAGCGGGCGTTCCTCGTCGCGGCCTTTGTAACCGCGTTTCAAATCCGAGAGCCGCAGCTGGACGTCCGGCACGCCGTAGAACGGGTCCCCCAAGATCGGCGCGCCCGCCGCCGCGAGGTGAACGCGGATCTGGTGCGTGCGGCCGGTGAGCGGCGAGCACTCCACCCACG
>CBIHRE010000385.1:0-5377 GCA_966212385.1 uncultured Akkermansia sp.
TCGCCACGGTCGGCTCCGCCGAGACGGCGGAGGGCACGGTGACGTTGCCTGTCGTGTCGCTCCACGCGATCAGCGAGCCGTCGGCCTTCAAGCCCAGCCCGTCCGCGATCGCGACCAAGCCGGTGGCGGCCGCGGGCGGCATCACGCCCGAGCTGAACGCGGTCGGATCGCCACTCGAGTCAAGCACCAGAGTATCGGAGACTCCCGCCGCGGCCAAGGGCGCGCGCGTCAATCCAAGGTCTCCCGGCGCCGCCAGCCGCAGAGCCAAAGTGCTCTGCCCTGCAGGCAGGCCGACGCGCGCCCCCGCCGGCTGGCGAAGGCCCGCCGCCGCCATCGGGATCGTGGTGTTGCCGCTCAGGCCCCAAACCCGCAGTGAGCCGTCCGGCTTGAGCGCCGCGGCGAAAGATTCGCACGCGGCCAGCGCCGAGGCGCCTCGCGCCTCAGTCGGGATCGCGAGCATCTCCACATAGCTCGTGTTTGACCAAAGTTGCACCGTCCCGTCCGTCCGCAGCGTGGCTGGATAACCGTAACCGGCCGCGATCCCCGCCACCGGACCGATATCGGCCGGTATGCCCAGATTCGCCGACGGTATCCCGCTGGACGGAGTCGCCCCCCAGGCGACCACCTCTCCATCGCCGCGAAGAGCCATGGCGTAGCCGGCACCGGCGCCGACGTCGACCACACCGGATTGAGCGGCGCTCGGCGGCGTGCCCACACCGCCCCCCCAGACCAGCACCGAGCCGTCGGACTTCAACGCGACCGAGTGGTTGGCGCCCGCGGCGACCTTCACCACCCCGTTCGTGGCCCCGGACGGCACGGTCGCCTGGCCGGCGGAATCGGAGCCCCACGCGACCACCGAACCGTCCTCCTTGAGCGCCAGCGCGTGCTGCTCCCCGCCCGCGATACCGATCACCCCGGATTGGGCCGCGACCGGGACCGCAAGCAAGTCTGCGGCGCCCTGACCCCAAAGCAGCACCGAGCCATCGGATTTCAACGCCATGCTGAACTCCCGCCCGGCGGCCACCGCCACCACCCCGGAGCCCGCCGCCGCCGGCACGTTGGTTTGCCCGAAGGAATTCACGCCCCATGCGACGACCGCGCCGTCGTCGCGCAACGCCACCATATGGGAACGCCCCGCCGCCAGCGTCGCGCCCGGGGAGACCTTGCGGAACCGGCCCTCAGCGTCGCGCATGTGCAAAATACTTCCGGCCGAGGTCACCCGCGGATGCACCGCGATCCCGGTGCGCAAGGCCGGCACGGACGTCGTGTAGGACGACACCGCCGGATCGAAAGCCGGGGCCAGATCACTCCCTCCCAGCACGAGGCCGCCCAAGCTCTGCCCGCACGCCAGCGAGGCGGAGAAGAGGGCTTTGGCGAGGACCAATCCGGCGGCGAGCCGGGACCGGGCCGAGAAACACGAACGACGCGTTTGCATGGACGGAAGAAGGGGAACTTGGGCGAGGGGGAGGAGAAGCGGACCGCGAACCGCCACTTCCTAGCGACGCGTCCGGCGGCGATGCAATGCAGGCGCTTGTAAAAACGGCACGCCATCCCCGAACCAAGCCCTTGCGCACACCCGCGCGGCCGCCGACCGTGGCCGCCGCGTGTCCGACTCCGCTCCCAATCCCATCCCACCGCCGTCGCCCTCGGCGCCTCCCCTCGCCGCGCTCACCCTCGCCGAGGCCGCGAACGACGACGCCCTGCTCTCGCGCTTCCTCGACGCCATGGCGGCCAAGGGCCTTGAGCTCTACGCCGAGCAGGAGGAGGCCGTGCTCGAACTCCTCGCCGGTCGTAACGTGATCCTGAATACACCGACCGGCTCCGGAAAATCCCTCGTCGCCGCCGCCGCCCACTTTTTCGCCCTCTCCCGCGGCAAACGCTCCATCTACACCTGCCCGATCAAGGCGCTGGTGAACGAGAAATTCCTCTCTCTCTGCCGCGACTTCGGCCCCGAACGCGTCGGCATGATGACCGGCGACGCCACCGTTAACGCCGGCGCGCCCATCCTCTGCTGCACCGCCGAGATCCTCGCCAACCAGGCCCTCGCTCGCGGCGACGAGGCCGGCCTGTCCGTGATCATCATGGACGAGTTTCACTACTACTCCGACCAGGAGCGCGGCGTCGCCTGGCAGGTCCCGCTCGTCGCCCTCGCCCGCAGCCGCTTCCTCCTCATGTCCGCCACGCTCGGCGACACGAAGTTCATCGAGCGCGAACTCGAGCGCCGCACCGGCACGCCCGTCGCCGTCGTGCGCAGCGACCGCCGCCCCGTGCCGCTCCACTTCGAGTGGTCCGAGACCCCGCTCGCCGAGCGCGTCGAGCAACTCCTCCTCGAGCGCCGCGTCCCCGCCTACCTCGTCCACTTCACGCAACGCGCCGCCGCCGAGACCGCGCAAAACCTCACCAGCCTCGCCATCTGCACCAAGGAGGAAAAAGCCGCCCTCGCCACCGCCCTCGAAGGCGCGCGCTTCACCAGCCCCTACGGCAAGGAGCTGAAACGCTGGCTTCGCCACGGCATCGGCGTCCACCACGCCGGTCTCCTCCCTCGCTACCGCATCCTCGTCGAGCAGCTCGCGCAAAAAGGCCTTCTCCAAGTCATCTGCGGCACCGACACCCTCGGCGTCGGCATCAACGTCCCGCTCCGCACCGTCGTCTTCACCCAGCTCTGGAAATACGGCGGCACCAAGGCCTCCACGCTCTCCGTCCGCGACTTCCGCCAGATCGCCGGACGCGCCGGCCGCAAGGGCTACGACGACGTCGGCTACGTCGTCGTCCAGGCCCCCGAGTGGGTGATCGAAAACCTCCGCGCCGAACAAAAAGCCGCCGCCGACCCCTCGAAGAAAAAGAAACTCGTCAAACAAACCGCCCCCGAAGGCTCCATCGGCTGGGACAAGAAAACCCTCGAGCGACTCCAGACCGCCTCGCCCGAGCCGCTCGTTTCGCGCTTCCAGGTCACGCACGGCATGCTCCTGCAAGTGCTCGCGCGCGACGCCGACGGCTGCCGCGAGATGCGCCGCCTCATCGCCGACAGCCACGAGACCGAAGCGAAAAAGAAAACCCACCGCCGCCGCGCCTGGCAGCTCTTCCGCGCCCTCCTCGAACGCGGCATCGTATCCATCATTCCCCGACAATCCTCGGGCCGCCGCCTCCAAGTCAACGTCGCGCTCCAGGACGATTTCTCCCTTCACCAGGCGCTCTCGATCTACCTGATCGATACCCTGCAAAAGCTCGACCGCGAGTCGCCCGACTACGCGCTCGACGTGCTCACGCTCTGCGAGTCCATCGTCGAAGACCCGGAGCAAATCCTTCGCGCCCAGGTCAGCCGCGCCAAGGGCGACGAGCTCAACCGCCTCAAGGCCGAGGGCGTTCCCTACGAAGAGCGCATGGAGAAGATCGAGAACATCGAGCACCCGAAGCCACTGCGCGAGTTCCTCTACGAGACCTTCAACGCCTTCGCCGCCGCGCACCCGTGGGTCGGCAACGAGAACGTCCGCCCCAAGAGCATCGCGCGCGAGATGCACGAGCGCTTCCTCAGCTTCGCCGACTACATCCGCGACTACGGCCTCGAACGCGCCGAAGGCCTGCTCCTTCGCCACCTCATGCAGGTCTGGAAGGTCCTCGCCCAGACCGTCCCGCAATCCGCGAAAACCGAGCCCGTCCTCGAACTCGAGGCCCACCTCGAGGAACTCGTCCGCGGCATCGACAGCAGCCTGATCGACGAGTGGGAACGCCTCCAGGCCGGCGACCTCTCCGCCACGCCCGCCGCCGAAACCGCCGGCACCGACGCCGGCGCGAAAAAATTCGGCTCCGGTCCGCGCGAGCTCACCCGCGATCCCGCCGCCCTGCGCCGCGCCGCGCGCATCGCGATCCACCTTTTCCTGCAAGACGCCGCCGCACGCGACTGGGAAGCCGCCTCTCTCCGCGTCCTCCCCGACGGCGCGACCGACGAGATCGTCACCGCCGAAGCAAAACGCCTCGAAAAGCTCTTCTCCGCCCACGCCACCGTGCGCGACCGCTTCCGCCTCGACCCCGCCGGTCGAGCCGCCGAGCACACGCACTTCGACGAAGCCGAACCCGCCGCCGCCGAGTGGCGCATCGCGCAGGTGCTCATCGATCCGACCGACGCCAACGACTGGGAGGCACGCTTCGTCCTCGACCTCCCCGCCACCCGCGCCGCCGGCCGCGTCATCCTGCGCCTCGAGACCCTCGCGGAGATCGGCGCCTGACACTCGCTTTCCCGCTGCGTAAGGTGAACGCGCGGGTCCCTCCGCGCGTCGGCTCGAAGCTCCGCGTAGCGCACGCCGGGTGAGCGAGAGGCGCTAGCCCGCCCGGCCTGCCCGGCTCCTTATTGGCGCGCCTTCCCTATGCTCCCTCCGTCCACGCGCCCGGGTTTCCGCGCTCGTCGCGAGACTATATTCTGGTAGCTCTGCATGCGCCCCCGGCGCGCATGCCACGCACCGGATACATTTACCCTCGCCGCCATGATTCCCGCAAAACCCATCATCCGCGTCACCGTCTGGGGCGAATATCGCCACGAGAAACACAACCCCAAGGTCGCCCGCATCTACCCGCAAGGCATGCATCAGACGATCGCGGACGCCCTCGCCAAACTCGGCGGCACCGACTTCGCGATTCGAACCGCCACGCTCGACGAGCCCGAACACGGTCTCACCGACGCCGTCCTCGATGCGACGGACGTCCTCACGTGGTGGGGCCATATGGCGCATGGCGACGTGTCCGACGCCATCGTCGCCAAGGTCCGTCGTCGCGTCCTCGAGGGCATGGGCCTCGTCGTCCTGCACAGCGGCCACTACTCGAAGATCTTCAAAGCCCTGATGGGCGACACCTGCTCGCTCACTTGGCGCGAGGCCACGGACAAGGAGCGCTTGTGGGTTGTTTGCCCCTCCCACCCCATCGCCCAAGGTCTGCCGCCCTATTTCGAACTTTCGACCGAGGAGATGTATGGCGAACCCTTCGGCATCCCGACCCCGGACGAGTTGATCTTCATCAGCTGGTTCACCGGCGGCGAAGTTTTCCGCTCCGGCGCCACGTGGCGGCGAGGGAACGGGAAGATCTTTTACTTCCGCCCCGGGCACGAAACCTACCCCACTTATCATGACGCCCATGTGCAGCAGGTCATCGCCAACGGCGTCCGTTGGGCCTACTCCGGTGTCCGCATAAAGGACCAGGCACCCAACATGAAACCGCTCGAACCATTGCCGCCGGATCCGGAAGCCGACGAGCGTTCGACCGTCGCCCACAAATAACCGTTTCGAGCCCCACCCGACTCTCGCCGGCACCACCACCCCCGGCTGCGGCCGCCTTCGTTAACCCACATTTTCCCTTCGGCACCTCGAATCCCACCCCCGCACCACCCCCG
>CBIHRE010000386.1:0-5375 GCA_966212385.1 uncultured Akkermansia sp.
GGTAGTGCGCTTGTTGTACTGCAGGTCGGCCTTGAAACGGATGTTGTCGGTGATGAACTGCGAGGGGGTGTTGATCTCGTGCGCGATGCCGGCGGCGAGCCGGCCGATGGACTCGAGCTTCTGGCTGAGCTGGAGCTGCATCTCCAAGGCGCGGCGTTCCTCCTCGTTGGCCTTGTAGGCGGTGATGTCGCGGGAGATGCCCCAGGTGCCTACGACCCGGCCCGCGCGATCACGCAGGGGGAGCTTGGTGGTGAGCAGCCAGCGCTCGCCGCCGTCGGGCCCGACCACGCGTTCCTCGCGGTCCACGATGGGGCGGCCGGTGGCGATGATGCGCTGTTCGTCCTCGTATCTCGGGCTGGCCTGGCTCGGGTCGAAGCGGTCGAAATCGGTGCGCCCGATCAACGCTGCGGCGTCGGCGTGCCCGTCGTTGCGCGCCATGGCGAGGGAGACCCGGATGAAACGGCTGCGCAGGTCCTTGAAGTAGACGAAATCGGGCAGGGTATCGAGCAAGGCGTGGAGCAGGTCGCGATCGGTCATGCCCGCGTCGGTCTCCACGGTGCTGAGCGCCCGCGGCAGGGCTCGCAGCCCGATATGACCGGAGCCCGGTCCGGCGCCCGGGTGCCAGGTCAGGGCGAGCGCGGCGGGGTGTTCGCAACCCCATTCGTCGCGCAGGATGCCGTCCCCGCTCCATCCTCCGAGCACCAGCACATGCACGAGCACCTCGGCGTCGAGGCGCGACACGAAGCCCACGCCAAGGAAGTCGCGCAAGGTGAGCGATTCCAAAGGGTCGTCGGTCGGATGGGTGGGCAAAAGCACGCGCAGGGCGGCGGCGTTGAGGTAGACGGGCTTCAGGGACGGGTAGGTGAAAAACGCGATGAGGTCGGAGACGCCGCCGGCCATGGAGGCGAGCAGCGCGTTGCGACGGTCCGGCGGAAGCGCGTCGAGGGAAGCGGGCGCGGGGGGAGGAGAAACCTGGGCGGAGTCGGGCATGGGAGGCCGAAGGTGCGCGATCGATGGAGGACGCGCGGCGTATCCCTATCGGCACGATGGCGGACAAATTTATCGGATGAGGAACTCACCCGGACGGTCCGGCGGCCGACGAAAGGTCTCTCACCACGACCGGCCAAACCTCGCTTGCGGGGCGGAGGGCGGCGTCTTGGGCTGGGAGCATGGACTCCGCCTTGCCCACCGCCGCATCCTCCTCCACGCCCGCCGTCCCGGCCTCCGTCTCCTCGTCCGAGACGGAAGCCCCGCTTTCGGCGCTGGAGTTGCGCGTGCTCGGCTGCCTGATCGAGAAGGAGTTCGCCACGCCGGATATCTACCCGCTCACCCTCAACGCCCTCCTCAACGCCTGCAACCAGCGCAGCAACCGCTCTCCGGTCATGGCGGTGGAGGCGCCCGAGACGGAGGCCGCGATCGAGCGGCTGCGGGCGCGGCGGCTGGTGTCGCGTTTCGTCGGGGCGGACGCGCGCGTCCCGAAATTTCGGCAGACTTTCGAGCTCGTTTATCCCGTGGGGCCGGAGGAGATCGCCTTGCTCGCGGAGTTGATGCTGCGCGGGCCGCAGACGAGCGCCGCCCTGCGCGCCAACGCCGAGCGACTGCGGCCGATGCCGGATCCGGCGACGGTGGAGACGCTGCTCGCGGATCTCGCGGCGCGCACGCCGGCTCCGCTTGTGGCCAAGCTGGCGCGGGCCGCAGGGCAGAAGGAGGCGCGTTGGACTCAGTTGCTGGGCGAAGATGCGTCCGGGGGCGGTGAGTCGGGCGCCCCGGCCGAGCCGCTCAAGGTGAGCCTCGCGCTGCCGCCCGAGGCGGAGCGACGCATCGCCGCGCTCGAGACGGAGGTGGCGCGGCTGGCCGCGGAGCTGACGCGATTGCGCGCCGCGCTGGGCGAGTAGCGATCGGGCGCGGCGTCAGCGAGCGGCGCGAGGGCGAGCGCGGCGCGCGCAGACCGCGCCGACCGCGATCAGGCCGACGACCATCGGCAGGGAGGCGGGCTCGGGGACGGCCGCGGGGGTGAGGCTGAAGTCGTCGACGGCCAGGCCGTCATCCGCGTTTGAGGCGTCGAAATCCTGCCAGCGGATCCAGATCGTGGCGCCGGCCGCGATGGATAGCGACGAGATGGTCGAGCTCAGCAAGGTGCGGTTGGTGGCGTTGTTGCCGTCTTTCGCGCCAGCGGTCGCGGTATTGGGCGAGGTGAAATCCAGCGAGTCAAAGTTGGTCCACGTGCCGGTGGTGATGCTGGTGGCGTCGGTGCTGTATTGGAAATCGAGCCGGTCGATCCGGCCGGCGAAACCCAGACGCCATTGTTCACCCGTGTAGGAGATCGTGAGAGAGGTGATGGTGGCGCCGGTATTGTTGGCGAAACCGGCGCCGAAGAGCGGGATCAAGGTGCCGGTGCGGAGCCCGCCAAGGGCGCGGTCGGAATTGCTGGAGGCGCCGTAGCTGTAGGTGTCGCCGGTGGTGGAGGCTCCGGTGTCCACGCCATAGAGCTCGTTGTCGCGGAGGCTGCCTCCCGTCTCGGTCAGGAACCAGCCGGTGATCGCAAGGGTGTTGGTGGTGGTGCCGGAGGTGGAGGAGAGGGAGTTGAAGTTCTGGGTGTAGGCGACGCCGAGCTGGTTGAGGGAGGCTTGGGCCATCAGGGCGGGCGCGATGGCGAGGGGAACGGCGAAGAAAGCGAAGCGGCGGACGAGGAGGGGCATCGTTGGGGTGGTTGATGGGACCGGGCGGAGAAATTTTCTGGCGAGCAAGTGTTTATAGTATGTAAAGAACGGAGCGGCCACGGGGTCTTGCGTTCAGGCCCGGCGGGCATTTTCCCCCAGACGCGCCTCCCATCGATCCGGGCACGAAAAAGCCGGCGGCGCCGAGAAGGCGCGGCCGGCTTGGAAGGGTAGGGGATGTTTCTCGCGCGGAGGCGAAAAGGGACGAAAGCGGAGTCGATCCGGGGCTCAGCGGACCACGCGGGCGCCGCCGCCGGAGATCTGTTTCTCGACCTCCTTGCGGGTGGCCATGGAGGTGTCGCCGGGGGTGGTCGAGGCGAGCGCGCCGTGGGCCGCACCGTAGTCGACGGCCTTCTGCGGGTCGTTGAACTCGAGGAAGCCGAACTGGAGGCCGGAGGCGAAGGAGTCGCCGCCGCCGACGCGGTCGAGGATCTCGAGGCGGGGATACTGGCGGCTCTCGTAGAACTTGCCCTCGTGCCAGAGGATGGCGGACCAGTCGTTGACCGTGGCGGTGTGGACGTGGCGCAGCGTGGTGGCGGCGACCTTGAAGTTGGGGAACTCCTTCACGGCGGTCTCGATCATGGCCTTGAAGGCGTCGAGCTCGATGGCGCCTTGGTTGTTGGCGTGGTCGACGCCCTTGACCTCGAAGCCGAGGGAGGCGGTGAAGTCCTCCTCGTTGCCGATCATGACGTCGACATACTTGGCGATCTCGCGGTTGACCTCCTGGGCCTTCTTGAGGCCGCCGATGGTCTTCCAGAGGGAGGGGCGGTAGTTGAGATCGTAGGACACGATCACGCCGTGCTTCTTGGCGGCCTTCACGGCCTCGATGGTGGCCTCGGCGGTGGAGGCGGAAAGGGCGGCGAAGATGCCGCCGGTGTGGAACCAGCGGGAGCCGAGCTTGCCGAAGATGTGGTCCCAGTCGAAGTCGCCGGGCTTGATCTGGGATGCGGCGGTGTTGCCGCGGTCGGGGTTGCCGACGGCGCCGCGGACGCCGAAGCCGCGCTCGGTGAAGTTGAGGCCGTTGCGGACGGTGCGGCCGATGCCGTCGTCCTCGCGCCACTTGATGAAGTCGGTGCAGACGCCGCCCTGCATGATGAAGTCCTCGATGAGGTGGCCGACCTCGTTGTCGACGAAGGCGGTGGCGACGGCGGTCTTGTAGCCGAAGCATTTCCGGAGGCCGCGGGAGGTGTTGTATTCGCCGCCGCCTTCCCACGCCTTGAATTCGCGGGCGGTGCGGATGCGGCCCTCGCCGGGGTCGAGGCGGAGCATGACTTCGCCGAGGGAGACCTGGTCGAAGACGGTGGATTTGGCGGGTTTGATCGGGAGGCTCATGGGAAGAAAGATAGTTGGGCGGGGCGGGGATAAGAGAGGACTGAAGACCTAAAACCTGACGTAAGCTCGGCGCTTGCGAAAGCCCGGGCTTTTTCGTGGCAGGATGCCGCCGACAATCGGTAGCACGGAAACGACGACAAATGACGCGTGCCCGGGCGGCAACTGGGCGGATTCGGCAAACGTATGCAGGCCGAAAGGGACTCCAAGCGCGCTCGATCCTTCGTTTTGCGGTGGCCCCGAGAAGGATGTCGGGCGGTCTTGTTGTCGCCGATTTAAATAGGCGGGCGCAGGTTCAGGCGCGCGAGGCGGAGAGTGGCGTCGTCGAGGAGGCGCAGGTAACCCTGCACGGTGGCGAGGGCGGCGGAATCGTTGCGCTTCGCCAGCTCGGCGAATTCGGGAAGCACCCGCTCGCGGATGCCGGCGGCGTCGGTCGGGGAAAACTCGAGCGGGAAGGCGGCGTGGAGGTTGGCGCCGCAGGCTCGCTCCAGCAGCGCGCGGTAGGGCTCGGGCAAGGCGCGCGTGGCGAAGGCGGGATCGTCAAGCAAGGCGCGGGCGCGGCGGAGGCCGTCGCCGAGGTCCTTGAGAAAAACAAAATTCTGGGCCTGGAAAAAATCGATGCGGCCCGAGGCGCGAATCGCGAACCAGGGGACGGCGGGAAAGGCGAGTGGGAAGAGGAAATTCGGGTAGAGCTCGACCTGGTAGTAGCGACGTCCGACCTCGGCGACGGCGGGCCAGTCGTCGGCGTTTTGGTAATCGACCTCCTCGATGCGCGCCCACTCGAGCTTCGGTTTCTCGACGAAGACGGTGTCGTTCGCGACGTCGACGTAGAGGTTCCCGAGTTGGAGCGCGTTTTGAAAGTAGCGGCCTTTGAGGAGGACGAAGATTTTTTTGAGGACGACGTCCGGCCCGATGAGCGCGTGGAATTCGCGGTCGGCGAGCAGGCGTTCAAAGACCTGGTCGCGGATGGCGTTGCAGAAGCCGATCGGATACTTCGCGAGGAGGGCTTCTCCGGCCACGCCGTAGTCGGCGGCGGCGGCCCTTGCTCCGAGGGCGGCGCGCTTTTTCGCGAAGGCTTCGTCGACCGCGGCGCGGTGCGCGCGCAGCCGGTCGAGGATGGCGTCGATTTGCGGAAGGAGGCGCCGGCGGGTCGGCGCCTCCTGGTCGGGGCGCGCGCGCAGGTCCGGCGCGTGCGCGGCGGCGATGAGCGAAGCGAGGCTCACGCGGATTTGGAGGGCGGCGTGGCGCGGCGGCGACGCGAGACGAGCGCGCCACCCATCGCCGCGGCGCCTGCGAGAAGGGCGAAGGACGAGGGTTCGGGGACGGCGG
>CBIHRE010000387.1:0-5370 GCA_966212385.1 uncultured Akkermansia sp.
GCTTCGACACCGGCGCGCTCGTCACCACCGGCGGATACGCCGTGCCCGCGGGGGTCGTGTCCACGATCTGCACCGCGGCGATGCCGCCGGCGTTCTGGTTCAGCACCGCGTCTTTCATCGTGATCGTCAGATCCGTGCCACTCACGGCCGTGAAGCGAACGAAGTTGGCCTCGGGCGCGGCTTGGGCCGCCTCGATGGAAGCGGCGTCACCGATCATCGGAGACGGCGAGTAGGGCGACTCGGCGGTGAAGGTGGCGGTCGGACGAGTGGCGTCGTTGACCATGGTGCGATAGTAGTAGGTCGCCGAGCCGGCGCTGCTAAGCGTGACCGAGCCGACGCGGTTGCCTCCGTTGCCTCCGGTAACATAGACATAAACGTCGTAGGCGCCGTAGGGGATGTTGTTGATCGTGACGGTGGAGCCGGTGGCGGCGCGGGTCTCGATGTAGCCGTGGATGAGCTTGCCGAGGGAGCTCTTCGCATTGATCAGCCCGGTTTCGTCGCGGGCCGCCCAAGTGCCGGCCGAGGCCCAGGTGGCGGTGGCGCCCAAAGCGGTGGAACCGTTGCTCTCCATCAGGGCGAGCGGGGTGCTCTGGCTGCCGACACCGGTGACGGTCGCGGAGTTGTTCCAGTTGGTCGCGGAGTAGAATCCGGCCGATTCGGATGGGCCGAAACTGCCGAGCTCGTCTGACCACGCGCCGGCACCGGCGGCGCCGACGAAGTTCAGGCCGATCGACCGGCGTCCTGCGGTGGAAGCGCTGATGACACGAACCGAGGAGCTGGCGCTGGCGGTGACGGGATAGCCCACCTGGCTGCTCTTGGAGTCGGTGACGACGACGGTGTAGACGCCCTCGGCGGTCACGGAGAGGGTCGAGCCGGTCTGGCCGACGAGATCAACGCCGTCCTTCTTCCACTGATACGAAACAGTGCCGCCCATGTTGGAAGCGGCGGTCGTGGTGAGCACGGTGCTCGCGCCGGTGGTGATCGTGATGGCGGAGGGCGAGAGGGTGGCGCTCGGGGTGACGACGGCCACGCCGTTAGCGGTGTTCAGGAACTGGCTGGGCGGGAGCGCGGCGCGGCTGATGCGCACCTCGTCGATGTCGCCCCGGAAGAAGTCGACGTCGGCGACGCCGTAGTCGCCGCGGCCGACGGTCCAGGGGGTGTCGGAAGCCGAGGGCGGAACCATGAGGCCGGTGAAGCCCGTGCTGGAGCCGACTTCGTTGCCGTTGACGTAGAGCTTGAGGGTGCCGGTGCTCGTGTTGCCGACCGCGGCGACGTGATACCACGTGCCGACGGTGGGGACGAAGGTGCTGTTCACCTGGAGATTGGTGTTATCCTTGGTGACGAGTTCGATGCGGAAGGCGTTGTCCGCGCCGCTGCCAACGACGCCGCCGGCCTTGGAGAGATAGAACAGTGCCTGGTCGCCTGCGCCCACGCCGGGCGTGGTGTCGTCGCGACCGACGATGGTCTGCCAGCCGCCCAGGCTGCTGAGGCGGACAAACGCTTCGACCGTGAAGTCGGTGAAGGCGGTGTTGGCGAGCGTGCCGGTGGTGGGAGCGACGAGGCCGTTGTTACCCGACCCGGGGAAATTGGCGCCGAGCGCGTTGCTCGCGCCGGTAGCCGGGATCGTGGTGTAGGGAACGCTGGCGTTCGTGTAGACGGGAGCGCCGAGCGCGGTGAGGTTGTCATCGCCTCCGACCGAATCGGTGGCGGAAGTGATCGTGCCGGCGTTGGTGCCTTCCTCAAAACGATAGTAAGCCACGGCGAAGCTGCTGCCGGGCACGACCGAGATCGAGTTGAAGGTGACCGTGGTGGTCTTGGCCGTCTGGCCGGAGGTCTCCGCGGCGTGGTCGGTCACGATGACGGAGTAGACGCCGCCATTGGCCGCCGTGGCGGCGGAGATGGTGAGGGTGGCCGCCGTGGCGCCGGTGATCGGGTTGCCGTTCAGATACCACTGATAGGTGAGATTTCCGAGGCCGCTGGCGGTGACGCTAAGCGTGATATCCGAACCGATCGGATAGGAGGTGTTGTAATTGCCGGCCGTGGCGCTGGGATCCGGGTAGGAAATGCCGGGGTCGGCGATGACGCGGAGGACGCCGGTGGCGGGATCGAATTCGTAGAAGGTGCCGTTGGCGGGCTTGACCCACTTGGCGCCGCTGGCGGTGAAGCCGGTGACGGTGAAAGTGCCGCCGTAAGTTTCGGTGAGAGTGGAGTTGTCCACGATCTGCCAAGAGCTGCCCTGGGCGGTAGAGGCGCCGGCGAGGTCGAATTGGAAGTCGCCGTCGACGGTGAAAGAGCCGGAGCCGGTCACCTTGTTGTTCACGCCGTTCGCGCCGATTACGAATTTCAGCGAGGCGTCGTCTCCGAGGACCACAGATCCCGACGAAATCGTCGTGTTGCCGGTGTAAGTGTGGGCGACAGGGGCGGCTGGCGTCGTATCGGTGGCGGGAACTTTGCTGAGCGTAAGAGTGCCCGCGCCAAGCTTGGTGAGGCCGCCGCCGGTCGAGGTGGTGTCGGCGGTGAGCGCCTTGGCGATGGTGACGTTGAAGCCGTTGGTGTCGATAATCGCGCCGCCGGCCTTGACGTTGGCCGCGCTGGCCGCGGTGGCGGCGATGAAGGTGGCGCTGTCGCCGGCGGCCTTGAGCGTGCCGCCGTTGAAGTTGATCACGCGCGAACCGGTGGCCTTGCTGCTGATGATCGAACCTGCGGTGAGGGTGCCGCCGTTCAGGTTGATGGTGTGATTGACCGCGCGATCGGCGAAATTGTTGAGGTTGATCACCGAACCGGCGCCCATGGTGATGGAGCCGGAGTTGAGGTTGATCGTGCTGTTGCCGTTGGAGGCGCCGGGGCCCCAATTACCGGTGCTAAACTGGATGTCGGTGTTGGCGTTCAGGTTAAGAGCGCCGCCGTTGACGTTGATCACGCCGCTGGTGGAGTCCCAGGTGCTCATGATGAGCCAGCGCTTGGTGGCGCTTGCGACGTTGAAAACGCCGCCGGTCGCGATGTTGACGGTGCCCACGGTGCTGCTGTTGCCCGCGAAGGCCGCCACGAGGTCGCCTTCGCAGTTGATGGTGCCGCCGGCTCCGACGTTGATGGTGCCGACAGCGGTGTCGTCGGCGCTGTCGCCGTCGCCGAGCACGATGGCGCCGGTGGTGTTGATCACGCCCGTGCCGGAAACGTTCACGGTGGCGGTGCCGGTGTTGGCGGTGCGGGCGATATGGATATCCCGGGCGTTCAGCGATCCACCGGTAACGTTAACGGTGCCGGTGCCACCATTGTTGCCCATTATGAGCCAATTACCCGAACCGGTGGAAACGGAGCCTCCGGTGACGTCAAGACGTCCGCTCTGACCGGAACCGGTGCCAATAAGGATATCGGACGGGGTAAAAGCCGAGACCGCCGTAACAACAGGATAGAGACCGGTGGCGGTGTTGATCGTCGCTACGCCATCCGGATATGCTCCGGTGGGGAATACGTCACCGCTCCAGTTTGTGGCGGTGTTCCAGTCTTGGGTCCCCGCGCCGGCGTCCCACGTCGCCACGGCGGCTTGGACTGAGGACAATGCGGCGAGGAGAGCGAGCGTCGCGCCGGCCAGTTTCAGGTTGGAGGAACGAAACGGCCCCCGAAAGCGGGTGGCGTTTTGCGCATCGGATCGAGGCGGGGTGCTGAGGTTGGGGTGCATGGTCAAAAAAGAAACGAGAGCGGCGGAGGGGAGGGATTGGGGCGTATACGGGGTAATGGGCCCGAAGCCGTCTGGCTTTGGGCGCAGACGAGGGGTCCATTGGTGAGAAACGCGAAATCCGCGCGGACTCGGCCACGCGAAGAGCGATTTTTTCCGCCAAAATCTCTTTTCCCTAAGAGCGAGCCGCTTACGGAGGAGAAAACGGGATACGACCCTTCATCGCCGACGATTCCAGGCAACAAAGTGAGCGTGATCCAAAAGGATCCGCCTCAGAGCGGTCCGGGGCGGAACGACGCCACGCGATACCTCCACGCGAATCCCGATGTCCGGTTTCCGCACGCCAGGCGGTATTATCCGACGACCGCCTGCGGCGCCTCCGGCAAGAAACTCTCATAAAACGCAAAAGCTCCGGAGCTTGTCCGGAGCTTTGATCGACCATCGTTAAAAGCGGACCTCAGGAAGGCCCTGCTTGCGCGGCGCCTCGGCCGGACTCAGGGAACCGAAAGCTTCAGCCGGAAGAAACGGCGGCTCGCGACGGCGTCGGGCGCCGGGCTGGTCAACGAAAGGGTTGTCGCGGTGGCGCGAGGCACGCCATCGGCGCCGGTCGGGGTCCACGCGGACCAAGTCAGCAGGTCCGTGGAAGTCTCAAGCGCCCAGGCGCGATCCGGCGGCAGCACAAAGGACACCGTGATCGTGGCCGCGCCACCCGATCCTCCACCCGAAATCGAGGTGCGAAGGACGCTGGCGGGATCGCGGGGATCGGTGAAGGAGATGAATTCGGCGAGGTTGTTCTGTCCGTCGCCGTCGGCGTCGGCGGTCTCGGCGCCCTCGGGCGAGGTGGCGCTGCCGAAGGTGGCGAGACGCCAGGCCGGGTAGTCGGCGCGGGCGCCAAGCGCGGCGATCCACTCGGTCAGCAGAGCGATGGCGGATTGATCGAGCTCGGTGCTGCCGAGCGGGGGCATGCGCGTAAAGCCGTTCTGCACGGCGACGCGGTTGTAGACGATCGAGTGCGCGAGGTCGCCCGGCACGAGGTAGCGGTTGGCGGGGTTTCCGCCGTTGTTTTCGGCGACGCCGTTGACGAGGTTGGTCTGCGCGAGGGTGAACTCGGGGCGGCCCTCCCAAGCGGCGCCGGCGACGGTGCCGTCGGCGCGGTGACAGTAGGAGCAGTTGACCGCCAAGTAGGAGCGCGCGCGCGCCTCCGCGGAGTAGAGCGTCTCGTCGGGGCGAAGGTGGCGCGGCAAAGACGCGGGATCGCCGAGCGAGGCGGCGAAGTAGCCGGCGTTTTCGAGCGTCGCGAGCTGGTTGCCAAGATAGCCGTGGATCGCGCCGTCGCGGTTGAGCTGGCGCGTGTTGAAAGAGAGCGCGCCGCCGGATTGCGGGGTATGGCAGGTGAGGCAGCTCGAGCGGCTGGGGATGCCCCAACGCTGGGTGCGGAGGACGCCGCCGTCGTTGATCGCGAGATCGAACTCGACGCCCTCGTCGGGGACGAGCGTGGCTTCGGTCTGGGCGTCGTTCCAGCGGTAGCTAACCCCGTAGAAGCCGGAGTCGCCCTTGACCAGCACGCGGGTCTCGATGCGGCGGCGGGTGGCGGCGTCGCCGCGGGTGAGATCGAGGTCGAAGTGTTTCACCAGCACCATGCCCGTCGGATAGGTCCAGTTTGCGTCGCGCTGGGGCGTGACCTTGCGGCCGGC
>CBIHRE010000388.1:0-5349 GCA_966212385.1 uncultured Akkermansia sp.
ACGCCGACCACCCGACTTCAAGGTCCTGCTCAGGTGCACTGTCCCGCCGGGGCGCCCGGCCGGGCGCACCCAAACCACGCGCCCCGCCCTTACAGGGCGGGCCTCTTTGTTGTTTCAGCGGGGCTCAGCCCTGCTGCGGCGGCTCGGATTGCGGGGGCTGCGGCGCGGCGCCGCCCTCATCTGAGGACGAAGGCTGCGGGGGACGGGTGCGGCCGCTGGTGGTCATCATCGTGCGCACCTGCGCGGTCACGCGCGGAATCTCGCCGGCGGGGAGTTGTGGATTCGCGGCCGGAGCGGGGGCGGGAGCCTGCGCCGCGGGAGGAAGAGGCTGCGCGGGGCGCGTCGGAGCCGAGGCGGCGCGCACCTGCATCGGAGGCACGGTGCCGGCGGGGCCTTGGGCGCGCGCGTTCTTCGCGAGCATGGCGAGCATGTTCTCGAAAACCTGCATGTTCGAAGCGCTGCGGAAGAGGCCGGTGCAGATTTGCAGGCGCACGTTCTGCATCAGCTCCTCGAAGTATTTGTAGGCCTCGCCCTTGTATTCCACCAGGGGGTCCTTCTGGCCGTAGCTGCGCAGGCCGATGGAGCGGCGGAGCTCTTCCATCTCGGTGAGATGCTCCTGCCAATGGTGGTCGATCGCGTTGATGACGATATAGCGCTCGATCGAGCCGAGGGCCTCGGGAATCTCGACCGACTCCTTCACCGCGTAGGCGTCGCGGATCTTGTCGACGACCAGCTTGAGCGCTCCGTCGAAATTTTTCCCCTGCACGTCCTCGATCTTGAGACCGATGGGGAAATGGGTGTTGGCCCAGCCGACAAAGCCTTCGGCGCCGGTCTTCGCGGCGTTGGCGGTGGCGGCGTTGCCGCCGAAACCGGCGGTCTCGAGACGCGCGGAGACCTCTTCCTCGACCTGTTCGAAAATGATGTCCTTCGGGCGGTCGGCGTGGATGGCCCCGTTGCGGATGCCATAGACGACCTCGCGCTGCTGGTTGAGCACGTCGTCGTATTGGAGCAGGCGCTTGCGAGCGGAGAAGTTCTGCTGCTCGACCTTTTTCTGGGCGCTCTCGATGGAGCGGTTGAGCCACGGGTGCTCGAGCTCCTCGCCCTCCTTCATCGAGCCCTCCATCATCCGCGAAGCGAGGTTGCCTTGGAGGAAGAGACGCATGAGGTCGTCCTCGAGCGAAAGGTAGAACTTGGTGAGGCCGGGATCGCCTTGGCGCGAGCAACGACCGCGGAGCTGGCGGTCGATGCGGCGGGATTCGTGACGCTCGGTGCCGATGACGTAGAGACCGCCGAGTTCGCGCACGCCTTCGCCGAGTTTGATGTCGGTGCCGCGGCCGGCCATGTTGGTGGCGATGGTGACGGCGCCGCGCTGGCCGGCGCGGGCGACGACCTCGGCCTCCTGCTGGTGCAGCTTGGCGTTGAGCACGGTGTGCACGATGCCTAGGCGCTTGAGCATGCGGGAAAGAACTTCCGACTGCTCGACGGAGACGGTGCCCACAAGAACGGGCTGGCCCTTCTTGTTGGCGGCTTCGATCTCCTTGACGACCGCGTTGTATTTGTCGCGGCGGGTCTTGAAAATGGAGTCGTTCTTGTCGATGCGGATGCAGGGGCGATTTGTCGGGATGACCTGCACGCCCAGCTTGTAGATCTCGTGGAACTCGGTGGCCTCGGTCTCGGCGGTGCCGGTCATGCCCGCGAGTTTCTCATACATGCGGAAGTAATTCTGAATCGTGACCGTGGCGTAGGTGCGGGTCTCGCGCTCGATGGTGACGTTTTCCTTGGCCTCGACCGCCTGGTGCAGGCCGTCGGACCAACGGCGGCCGGGCATGACGCGGCCGGTGTTTTCGTCGACGATCATCACCTTGCCCTCGGCGACGACGTATTGGATGTCGCGCTCGTAGAGAGAATAGGCGCGAAGGAGCTGCGAGATGGCGTGGATCTCCTCGGAAACCTGGGAGAACTGCTCCTGAGCGGCGGCGCGCTGGGCCTCCTTTTGCTCGGGCGTGAGGCCGTTCTGGCGCTCGAGGTCGGAGAAGGTCGTGGCGAGGTCGGGCAGCGTGAAGGCGTCGGGGTTGTCGGGGCGGAGGAATTTGCGTCCGATCTCGGTGAGGTCCGCCTGGTGCTGACGCTCGTCGATGGTGTAATAGAGCTCTTCCTTCAGTTCGTAGAGCTCCTTCTTCTGGAAGTCGGAGTTGAACTCGACCTCGGTCTTGTCGAGGAGCTTGCGCCACTCGGGGGTCTCCATGAGGCCGAGGAGCAGCTTGTTCTTCGGATGGCCGATCTTCACCTGCAGCATACGGGTGGCGGCGGAACGGCGGTCCTCGGGCGTGAGCTCGGGTTTCTCGAGGGTCTTCTTCGCCTCGGAGATAAAGCGGTTGCACAGACGCACCTGCTCTTGGACGAGGCGGGCGACGTGCGGCTGGAGCCGGGTGTAGGGCTGCTCGCGCTCGATCGGCGCGGGGCCGGAGATGATGAGCGGCGTGCGCGCCTCGTCGACGAGGATGGAATCGATTTCGTCGACGATGCAGAACCAGTGATCGCGTTGCACCTGGTCGTCCTTGCGGGTGGCCATGCCGTTGTCGCGCAGG
Organism: uncultured Akkermansia sp.; assembly: GCA_966212385.1. GTDB lineage: Bacteria > Verrucomicrobiota > Verrucomicrobiia > Opitutales > Opitutaceae > IMCC26134_A. The sequence continues at coordinate 2,589 of CBIHRE010000388.1, forward strand.
TAGTCGAAGCCGAACTCGGACGCGGTGCCGTAGGTGATGTCGCAGGCATACATCGCGCGGCGGACGTCGGGCGGCATCTGCTGCTGGATGCAGCCGACGGTGAGACCGAGGAAGCGGTAGAGGTAGCCCATCTGCTCGGAGTCGCGGCGGGCGAGGTAGTCGTTGACCGTGACGAGCTGCGTGTTGCCGCCGGTGAGGGCGTTCAAATACATCGCGGTCGTGGCGACGAGCGTCTTGCCCTCGCCCGTGGCCATCTCGGCGATGCGGCCTTGGTGGAGCGCGATGCCGCCGATGAGCTGCACATCGAAGTGGACCATGTTCCACTCCTGCTCCTGGCCGCAGACGACGAGCTTCGTGCCGACGAGGCGGCGGGCGCCGTTTTTCACCGCGGCGAAGGCTTCGGGAAGGATGGCGTCGAGGGCGGCGTTCTTGTTCTCGGCGGCGGCGACGCGGGCCTTGAATTCGAGGGTTTTCGCGCGCAGTTCGTCGTCGCTCAGCTTTTGGTAGGACGCCTCGATTTCGTTGATCTTGGCCACGAGGGGTTTGGCGCGCTCAAGGAACTTGCGGTAGTGGCGGCCGGCAAAACGCTTGAAGAGAAACGAGAACATGGAAGGTCCAACGCTAGGGCGGCGCGGTGCCTTGGCAAACGGCAAATCAGCCCGCCGCAAGAGACATGTGCGGAACCCGCCCTTCTCGCCGAGGTCGCCCCGCCTCCCGTCCTCGCCGCCCCGCGGTCAGAACTTGAGCCGCCGAGTCTCGGGTTTTGTCACCGGCTCGGTGAGCAGCGAATGACGGAAAAACTCCTGCGCGGCCTTTAACAGCGCCCCATACTTCGCGTAATCGCCGGCCCAGGAGTTGGGCACGCTCACGCGCTTGATCACGCCGGCGCCCACCTTGTCGGGCGCATCGGCGTCGGGCGCCATCTCGACCGCGAACTTCGGATCGCGCAAATGCACCACATAGTGCCGGGACTTGCCGCCCTTTTCCCGCTCCACGCGCATGAATGCTCCGGTCGCGTCCGCCATTTGTCGTGTAATCTGCCGAGCCGGGCCACGCGGCGCAAATCCATTGGCGCGGCCCATCCCCGCCGCTCGCCGCAAAGAACACCGCGACAACGCACTTTCGCCGCGTTTTCGCCCTTGTTCCTCGCCGGACGGGCGAACATATCCGGGCGAGGGCTCCGTCCACGCCCCGCCCTCCTTCTTTCTTCATGAACGAACTCCGCTTGGAAGTCCCGCGCCTCAATCCTCTTCCGTTCATCGTGGCCGACGCCGTCCTTGTCGTCGTCGCCGCGCTCATAGGCTGGTTTGCGCCGGCCCCGATCAGTCCGCTTTCGCTCGCCGCCATCGCCATGTGCGTCGCCGGCGGCGCCGTCGCCCTTCTTTACCCCTTCGTCGTCAATCACACCCGTCGCCAGGAGGAGGCCCTCCAGGATCGCGCCAACCAGATCGAGGCTCTCGCACGCACCGTCTCCGCCTCCGCCGAGCAGATCAGCATCGCCGTCGCCAACCTTCCGGCGATCGCGGAAAATTCCGTTCGCCAGCTCAAGGCCGCCGAACAGCTCCCCTCCGCCCTCAAGGAGCAGCTCGCCGGGCTGCAACAGCAGCTCTCCGCCACCGCCAACGAGGAAAACGCCGCCCTGCGCCACGAGCTCGACACCCTCCGCGCCGCCGAGACCACCAAGCTCGTCGCCGCGCTCGAAGGCCTCTCCCGCGCCACCGCCGACCTCGCCCGCCTCGAAAAGCTCGCCGCCCAACACTCCGCCGCGCTCGACCAAGCGATCGCCCAGCTCCCCAAGATTGCCGATAGCTTCAGCAAGCAAGCGACCGAGGCTCTCCACCGAGAGACCGCCGCCGCCATCAAGGCCCTCGACGACGCCGCCTCGCAAGCCGGTCAAGCCCTCGCCTCCGCCACCACCGACGCGCGCCAGGCCTTCGACCGCGGCGTGCGCGACGCCGTCACCCACCTCGCCACCCAGGCCGCGTCCACCCCGCCCTTCCCCGCCCACGCCGTCTACCGTCCGGTGATCTCCGCTCCCGGCCCCGACCCCGAGGCCGCGCCCGCCTTGATCGATCCCGAGGCAACTCCCGCCGCCGAGCGGACGCCCCTCGCCGATCCAGCTCCCGCGCCCGAGCCCGAAACCGTCGCGCAACCTGAACCAACCCAGGTCCAACAAACGTCCGCGGCCGCTCTCGCTCCGGCCGAGGAGGAGCTGATCGACGACACCGATCTCGACGAACCCGAAGCCGTGCCCGCCCGTGTCGCTCCCTCCGAACCCGAGACCGCCGAATCCGAGCCCGAACTCGAAACCGTTATCGCCGCACCCGAGCCAGAGCCCGCTGAGGCCACGGTGCCGGAAGAAACTGAAATCGAGGAAGCCGCGATCGAGGAACCCGCGGTCGAGGACACCTCCACCGAAGCTACCGAAACCGCCACCGAGGAGGCCGACGCGCCCGCCCACGACGACACATCCACCGATAACGAAGCCGCCCCCGCCACCACCGAACCTACGCCGAAGCCCGCCTCCGCCCCCGCCCCGGTCCCCGAGCTCGCGCTCGACCTCGATCCCGCCCCGCCTCTCGCCGCCGAACCCGCGCTCACCAACGACGGCTACACGCGCCTCGTCGCCACCGCCTACATCGGCATCGGCAACAAGCTCTTCATCCGCGGAGACGGCCCCGGGCTCCGTCGCGACACAGGCGTGCCGCTCCAGTTCGTCTCCATCGGCAAATGGCGCTGGGACAGCGCCGAGCTCCTCTTT
>CBIHRE010000389.1:0-5347 GCA_966212385.1 uncultured Akkermansia sp.
ACTGGATGTTCGTGCTGTTCCACGTGCTGGTGATGGCGGTGCTCGCCACCCTGGGCGGCACGGTCCACGAGACGTTCCTCGGCGTGCTGGGCGTCTACTACGTGGCGACGGCCCTGCCGCTCTCCGCCGTCCGCCTGATCGGCGGCCCCCTCAAACACGCGCAGGACCTGGACGCCGCTTATCTGCTCAAGCTCGAGCCCGACCGCATGCTCTACCACCTCCGCGAACGCGCCGGCCTCAATCCCAAGGCCGACTCCGGCTACGGCGGCTGGGACGGCGGCGGCCGCCAGCTCACCGGCCACATCGCCGGCCACTACCTCTCCGCCGTCAGCCTCATGTATTCGGCGACCGGTGACGTCCGTTTCAAGGAGCGCGCCGACTACATCGTTTCCGAACTCAAGCTCATCCAGGACGCGCAGGGCGACGGCTACATCGGCGGCCTCCAGGCCGAGGTCCGCCAGGACGGCAAGAAGGTGCTCGTCGACGGAAAAAAACGCTTCGAGGACCTCGGCCGCGGCGTCATCGAGAGCGGCGGCTTCGACCTCAACGGCATGTGGTCGCCTTGGTATGTGCAGCACAAGCTCTACGCCGGCCTCCGCGACGCCTACCGCCACACCGGCAACCGCACCGCGCTCGAGGTCGAGGTGAAGTTCGCCGAATGGGCCGACGGCATCCTCTCCAAGCTCAACGACGAGCAGATCCAGAAAATGCTCGGCACCGAGTTTGGCGCCATGAACGAGATCATGGCCGATCTCTACGCCGACACCGGCGACGAGCGTTGGAAAAAAGCCTATCGTCACTTCGAGCATCGCGCCCTGGTCGACCCGCTCGCCGAGCACCGCGACATCCTCCCGGGCAAGCACGGCAACACCCAGGTCCCCAAGCTTTACGGCGACCTGATCTACTACCTCCAAACCGGCGAGACCAAGCCCGGCGAGGCCGCGAAATTCTTCTGGGACATCGTCGCCGCCGACCACAGCTACGCCACCGGCGGCCACGGCAAGGACGAGTATTTCGGCCCGCCCCGCCAGCTGAACCACCGCGTCGACGGACGCACCGCCGAGACCTGCAACGTCTACAACATGCTCAAGTTCGCGCGCACCCTCTTCGCCCTTCGCCCCGACGCGAAATACGCCGAGTTCGAGGAACGCGCCCTCTTCAACCACATCCTCGCCTCCATCGATCCGCAGGACGGCCGCACCTGCTACATGGTGCCCGTCGGCCGCGGCGTTACCCGCGAGTATCAGGACATGTTCGACAGCTTCACCTGCTGCGTCGGCACCGGCATGGAAAGCCACGCCCTCCACGGCGACGGCCTTTACCACGCCTCCGCCGATGGCGAAAAATTTTGGGTCAACATCTACGCCCCCTCCACCGCCGAGTGGGCGAAGCGCGGCGTGAAGCTCTCCGTGGCCACCGACTTTCCCGAAGGCGAATCCGCCACGCTCAAGCTCGCCCTCGCCACGCCGCAAAAATTCACCCTCGCGCTGCGGCGCCCCTCTTGGGCGGAAAAGACATTCTCCGTTTCGCTCAACGGCGAAACTGTTTCCGATCCCAAGGTCGTCGACGGCTACGTCGAGCTCACCCGCGAATGGAGCGACGGCGATCGCGTCGAGCTCCGCCTGCCCAAGACGCTCCGCACCGAGCCCCTGCCCGACAACCCGAGCCGCGTCGCCCTCCTCTGGGGCCCGCTCGTGCTCGCCGGCGATCTCGGCCCCGAGGATCGCCGCGCCGCCGCCGGCGCCCGAGCACCCGTCTTCGTCAGCGACTCGCCTGACCCCTCCTCCTGGCTCCGCCCCGTCGCCGAGCGCCCGGGCGTCTTTCGCAGCGTCGGCGCCGGCCGCGAGCAGGACGTGGAGCTCACGCCCTTCTACCGCCTCCACCGCCGCACCTACGCCGTCTATTGGGACCTCTTCACCGGCGCCGAGTGGGAAGCCCGCGCCGCCGAGCTCGCCCGCGAGGCCGAGGCCCGCCGCCGCCTCGAAGCCGCCACCGTCGCCTACGTCCAACCCGGCGAGATGCAGCCCGAGCGCGACTTCAACCAGCAGGGCGAAAACACCTCGCCCGAACGCACCATGGGACGCGCCGGTCGCCGCGGCACGAAGTGGTTTTCCTTCGACCTGCCGGTCGACGCCACCCAACCCGCCGCGCTGGTCGTGACCTACTGGAGCGACGAGTGGCGCAAGCGCAGCTTCGAGATCCTCGTCGACGGCCAACGCATCGCCGAGCAGACGGTCGAGAAAGGCGGCGAGCCGCGTTTCTTCGACGTTCGCTACGCCCTCCCCTCGGCGTTGATCGCCGGCAAACAAAAGGTCACCGTCCGCCTCCAGGCCACTCACGGTGCCGAGATCGCCGCCGTCTACGGCATCCGCAGTATCCGCTCCGCGCTCGCCGATCAAAATGCCAAGTAACCAACACGCCGCCCCGGTGGGCGTGCGCATCCCTGCGCACGCCGCTTGAGCCGCGTTCGCCAAACCACGGGCGGAGGGCCCCGCCCGTCCACCTGACACCCGGAAAACATCATTCATGAAACCGACTTTCGCCGACATCCAGGCCGCCGCCGCGCACATCCACGGCCACGTCGCCGTCACGCCCTGCGTGCATGCGGTCACCCTTTCGAGGATCACCGGTGCGGAGGTGTTTCTCAAATTCGAGAACCTCCAGTTCACCGCGTCCTTCAAGGAGCGCGGCGCTCTCAACAAGCTCCTCCTGCTCACGCCCGAGGAACGCGCCCGCGGCGTCATCGCCATGTCCGCCGGCAACCACGCCCAGGGCGTGGCCTATCACGGCAAACGCCTCGGCATCCCGGTCGTCATCGTCATGCCGCGCCACACGCCCGACGTGAAGGTCGAGCACACCCGCGAGCACGGCGCAGAGGTGATCCTGCACGGCGAAAACCTCCAGGAGGCCGCCGCCTTCGCCCGCGCGCTTTGCAAGGAGCGCGACCTCGTCTTCGTCCACCCCTACGACGACGCCGAGGTCATCGCCGGCCAGGGCACGCTCGCGCTCGAGATGCTCGCCCAGCAGCCGGAGCTCGAAACCTTGATCGTCCCCATCGGCGGCGGCGGCCTGCTCGCCGGCATCGCCGTCGCGGCCAAGGCGATCAAACCGTCCATCGAGCTCATCGGCGTGCAATCGGACCGCTTCCCCGCCATGGCCGCCCGCCTGCGCGGCGAGCCGATGCCCTGCGCGCCCTACACCGTCGCCGAGGGCATCGCGGTGAAGGAGCCCGGCGAGATCACGACCGCCCTGATCCGCGAACACGTGAAGGACGTCGCTCTCGTCTCCGAACGCGAGATCGAGGACGCGCTCCTCCTCCTCCTCCAAATCGAGAAAACCGTGGTCGAGGGCGCCGGCGCCGCCGGCCTCGCCGCCTTGATCCAGATGAAGGATCGCCTGCGCGGCCGAAAGGTCGGCCTCCTCCTCTGCGGCGGCAACATCGACCTCTTCAACCTCTCCTCGATCATCCAGCGCGGTCTCGTGCGCGGAGGCCAGATCATCAGCCTGCGCGTGGAAACCCGCGACGTGCCGGGCGCGCTCGCGGAAGTCTCGGCGCTCATCGGCCAAGGCGGCGGCAACATCATCGAGGTCCACCATCAGCGGACCTTCGCCGACCAGCCGCTCCAGAACGTCGCGATCGATTTCCTCCTGCGCACGCGCGGCCCAAGCCACTCCGAGCAGATCATCGCCGCGCTCCGCGCCGGCGGTTGCCGCGTCAGCCCGATGGCGGGCTGAGCGTCATCCCCGACGCCAGGTGGAAGGGCGCCCTGATTCTAGGTGGACGAGCGGGTCCCTCCGCTCGTGGTTTGGCAGTGTAGCCACAAGCAGCGGGCGCAGGGACGCGCCCGCCCGCCTTAACTCGCGCTCACCCCGCCCGCGCCGCCTGCCACTGCCCGTCCACGAGACGCGTCAGCCCGAGCGGATTCTCCTCGCGCAGCTCCGGCGGCAGGGCCGCGTCCGGGAAGTTCTGATAACACACCGGACGCAGGAAACGCTGGATCGCCATCGTGCCGACCGAGGTGGAGCGACCGTCCGAACTCGCCGGCCAGGGGCCGCCGTGAACCATCGCGTGCGCGACCTCGACGCCGGTGGGGAATCCGCCGAACAGCACGCGTCCGGCCTTGCCGACCAAGGTGTCGACGAGGCTCCGCCGCGCCGCCAGCTCGTCCGGCCGCGCATGCACGGTCGCGGTCAACTGCCCCTCGAGGCCCGCCGCCACCGTCTCCATCTCCGCGACGGACGCGCAACGCACGACCAAGGTCGTCGGCCCGAAGACTTCGTGGGCCAATTCGGGACGCGCGCGGAAGGTGACCGCATCCGTGACAAACAACGCCGCGCCCGCGCGTCCGGCGGCCTCGGCGACCGCCGCGCGACGCTCCACGCCCGTCGCGCCCGCGAATCCGGACACCCCCTTCAGATAAGCCGAGCGGATGCCCGCGGTCAGCATCGTGCCGGCGGGCGTGGTCTCGATCAGCGAGGCGAGCTTGGCGATCAAACGCTCCGCGCCTTCGCCCGCCTCGACGAACACGAGGCCCGGTTTGGTGCAGAACTGACCGACGCCATTCGTCACCGACGCGTGCAGGCCGGCCGCGATCGTCTCGGCCTGGTCGGCGAGCGCGCCGCCGAGGAGGAAAATCGGGTTAACACTGCCCATCTCGGCGTAGACCGGGATAGGATCCGGACGACGCGCCGCGAGGTCCATCAACGCGCGGCCGCCGGCGAGCGAGCCGGTGAAGCCGACCGCCTTGATCCGCGAATCCGTCACCAGCGCCGCGCCGACTTCGTGGCCGGCGTCGAAGAGCAGGGAGAAAACGCCTTCGGGCAGCCCGCGCTCGGCGACCGCCTCGCGGATCAACTTGCCCACCAGCTCGGAAGTGCCCGGGTGCGCCGGATGCGCCTTCACCACCACGGGGCAACCCGCCGCGAGCGCCGAGGCCGTGTCGCCGCCCGCGACGGAGAAGGCCAGGGGAAAGTTGCTCGCGCCAAACACCGCCACCGGGCCGAGCGGCACCTGCATGGCGCGCAGATCGGGCTTCGGCAGCGGCTTGCGCGCCGGGTCGCCGTGGTCAATGCGGATGCCAGCGGAGAGGCCGCTTTCCGCCGCCGCGGCGTAGAGACGGAGTTGGAAACAGGTGCGACCCAGCTCGCCGTCGAGGCGGGCTTGAGGCAACGCGCTCTCGAGCCCGGCGCGCGCGGTGATCGCGGCCGCGTTCGCCTCGAGCTTGGCCGCGATGGCGCGCAGCAGAGCGCCGCGCTCCGCCGCCGGACGGCGCGAGTAGTCGGCACAAGCCTCGGACGCGAGGCGCGCCGCCTGCGCGACCTCGGCCGTCGAGGCGGAATGAAACTC
>CBIHRE010000390.1:0-5328 GCA_966212385.1 uncultured Akkermansia sp.
GCCTTGGGCCGCCTCGTTGCCGGGCAGCGGGTAGACATACTTGATGATGTAGAGGTCCGGGGCGTCGCCGGCGGTGCGAACTTGAAAGTCAGGGGCTCCGTCGGCGCGAGCGGCGGCGATGAACTTGTCCAGATCGGGGCGCTGGACGCGTTCGACAAAGCCGAAGGCCTGCACGCCTGGAAACTCGGACGGGAGGTCGCGCGAGTGGACGTAGGCGGCGAACTCGCGACGGACGACGGCTTCGCTCGCGGCGTAGACGCCGCGGGCGCCTTTGAGGCCGTAGACGGGCAGATTCGCCCGGCGTAGAACCTCGGTGGACACGCGATCGGCGAGCCGGGTGAAGCGGAGGTCGGCCTCGTGGCGGTAATAACGGGACAGTTGAAGGGCGCCGGCCCAGGACAGCGCGAAGCCGGAGATGACGACCGCCGCGATGAGGAGCAGGGGAGGCCGGCCGTCGGTGCGTTGAGGCGGTGGATGCTTCACGGGCGGCGTTTGGGCGCGAGGAGGGCGAGGGTTGGCGGGCTGGACTTTCGCGCAAGAGCAATGGCTATGGATATGCAAAAAAGGGCGGTCCGCAAAGGACCGCCCGGGTGAATTTGAATCCGCTGGAAGCTTACAGATTCGCGATGATGGCGTCGGCCATGGCCTTGGTGCCGACGGAGGCCTTGCCGAAGGCGATGTCGCCGGTGCGCACGCCGTCGACGGTGACGGTCTTGCGCACGGCGGCCTCGATCTTGGCGGCGACGGCGTCGAGGCCGAAGCTGTAGCGGAGCATGAGGGCGGCGGAGAGGACTTGGGCGCAGGGGTTGGCCACGCCTTTGCCGGCGATGTCGGGGGCGGTGCCGCCGGCGGGCTCGAAGAGGCCGAAGGGTTTGCCGTGGCTGTTCTTGCCGGTGCCGAGGGAGGCGCTGCTCATCATGCCGAGGGAGCCGCAGATGACGGCCATCTCGTCGGAAAGGATGTCGCCGAACATGTTCTCGGTGAAGAGCACGTCGAACTGGTTGGGATCGCGCGCGAGCTGCATGGCGGCGTTGTCGACATACATGTGGCTGAGCGCGAGGTCGGGGTGGTTTTTCGCGAAGTAGGCGGTGACGACGCGGCGCCAGAGGACGGAGGTCTCGAGCACGTTGGCCTTGTCGACAGAGCAGACTTTCTTGCCGCGGGCCTTGGCGGTGACGGCGGCGACCTCGGCGATGCGCTCGATCTCGGAGGTTTTGTAGACCATGGTGTCGATGGCCTGCTCCTCGCCGTTCTCGAGCTTGGTGGTGGTCTTGGGCTGGCCGAAGTAGATGCCGCCGGTGAGCTCGCGGATGCAGACGATGTCGATGCCGTTGGGGATGCGCTCGGTCTTGAGCGGGGAGGCGTCGCGAAGATCCGAATACAGGAGCCCGGGGCGGATGTTGGCGAAGAGGTTGAAGGCCTTGCGGAGGGGGAGGAGCGCGGCGCGCTCGGGCTGCTCCTTGGGGGGGAGTTTTTCCCATTTCGGGCCGCCGACGGAGCCGAAGAGGATGGCGTCGGCCTGCTGGCAGAGGGCGAGGGTGGAGTCGGGGAGGGCCTTGCCGTGGTTGTCGATGCCGGCGCCGCCGACGTCGGCGATCTTATACTCGAGGACGAGGCCCTCCTTCTTGGCGACGTGCTCGAGGACGCGGAGCGCCTCGGACATGACTTCGGGACCGATGTAATCACCGGGCAGAACGGCAAACTTCAGGGTGGGCATGGTGTGAAAAGCGAGGAGCAGGGAGCGTGGAGATGGGAGCCGGAGGCGGCGGAAGAGCTGGAAAAGAACGGACCTTGGCGCGCCGGGGCGGGGGCGGTCAAGCGGCGGGAAATGGCTCCGGAAGGGGCCGGAGCGGCGGCCGAGCTCAATGCCCGGAGGCGGCGGAGATCAGTTTTTGCAGGGCGGCTTTCTGCTGGGGGGTTTTGGCATGCGCCACGAGGAGGTTCAGTTCATCGCCGAGGGAACGGCCCGGGTGGGCGGAGGAGTAGGCGAGGGCTGCGGCGGCGAGCGGGTCCATCTCGGCGGGCTTGGCGGCGACTTGGCGGGCGATCTGGCGCTGCAGGAGGGACTTTTCCTCGGCAGTCTTGGCGTAGGGCAGGAGGGCGGAGAAGTCGGTCAAGGAGACGCCGGGATGTTCGGTGGAGTAGGTGGCGGCGAGTTTTTCGAGGGCTTTGAGTTGTTTGGCGCTGGGATAGACACCGGTGGCCCCGGAACTGTCCGGGCCGAAAACGCGACGCATGTCGATCTCGTCGTCGACGAACGCCTTTTGGGTAAGGACGTGATCGGAGCCTACGCCGATGTTGGACACGTCGGGGTCCTTGGCCGAGAGCATCATCCAGCGATCCAGCATGGCCGGATCGACAGGGGATTCGAACCATGGAGCGAGTTCGAGCGCCGTGACGGGCAGGGCGCCGGCATGGGCTTGGGAGTATCTTTTCAAAGCTTTTTGGGCGAGACTGCCGAAGCGGAATTCGGCCAGGTTGCGAAGATTGGCGAAGGCGCGGCGGAAGGCTTCGGGGGTGTCGAGCTTGCCTTTGGCGGCGTCGAGCCAGTCGGCGTGGTCGAGGAGCTGAAACTCGGGAACGGCAAGCTCGGGGTGGCTTTGATGGTGGGTGCGAAGGGCTTGCAGGCGTTCGAGCCAGGAGGCCATCTCGGCGATGGCGGGGTCCTTGTCGGAGGACGCGGTGTCGGCGTCGGTTTTGGCGGCGTCGGAGCGAAGCCGCTCAAGCTCGGAATCGAGGCGTGCGAGTTGGGCGGCGTGGAGCCGGTCGGATCGACTTTGCCGGGAGCGGAGATCGGCGAGTTCCCGGCCGAGGGCGCGGGCCTGTTGTTGTCCGTAGAGGCCGAAGCCGATGCCGAGGGCGACGGCGGAGATGGCGAGGGTTTTACAGAGAGAGGGCATAAGAAGCGGGGGGAGAATCGCGAGGAACCCGGCGGCGACCTGGCCGGCGGCGAGCGAGGTGATGTTGGCGGCCAGGCCGGCCGGCGCGGCGGCGACGGCGTTGCCGGACAGCAATGCGGCAAGCCCGGCGGCGTTTAGCGCGACTTTGCGGCGCGAAAAAAAGGAGCGCAGGCGCTTGAGGGCGCGCCGGACGCGTTTTTGAGCGGCGTCGTCGGAGACGCCGAGGGCGAGGCCGACCTCGCGCAGGCTTTTGTTTTCGAAGTAACGAAGAAGGACGGCCTCGCGTTCGGAGGATGGGAGCGCCTGCATGGCCTCGTCGAGGAGGGGAGCGGCAAGCGTCCAGTCCGCCTCCGACGCCGGGGCGGAATCGAGCGCGGCCGGATCGTCGATCGAGGTTTGGCGGGCGCGAAAGCGGGATTCGCTGCGGATCATGTCGATGGCTCGGCGACGGGTGACGGTGTAGAGCCAGCCGGCGAGAACGCGCACCGAGCCGAGGGTGCGAGCGCGGCGCGCCAGCTCGATGAAGACATTCTGGGCGACCTCGCGGGCGAGGTGGGGTTGCCGCACCTGGCGTAACGCCGCCGCGTAGACGAGGTCGACGTGGCGCTCGACAAGGGTGGCGAAGGCGGTTTCGGAGCGCTCGCGGACGTAGCGGCTGAGGAGTTCGGAATCGCTCGGGTTCATGTCTTCACCCGATAGTCGCGCGTCCGGCCCTGAATCCGACAGAAAATCGGCCGGACGACGAGGCCTGGAAGGACGGCGTGAGGGAGATGCGCCTATGCGGCGCCCGCTCGCGCGCTTATGGAAGCTTGGAGGCGGAAGGGAGCTTTTCCGCGATCTCCTCGAGCGGGTAGGTGAGGATCTCGGCTAGCGTGGGGTGATACCATGGCGCGCGGAGCAGATCGCGGACGGTGGCGCCCATCGTGATCGGGCCGCTGAAGCAGTGGATCAACTCGCCCGCCTGCGGGCCGACGATCTCGGCGCCGAGGATGCGGCCGCGCTTGGGCTCGGCGATGACCTTCACGTAGCCGCGGACCTGGTCCATGAGGATGGATTTACCGTGGTCGTTGAAGGGATAGCTGGCGACGAGGTAGGGCGTCTTTTTCTCGGCGAGTTCCGCTTCTTGCGCGCCGATGGTGGCGAGCGGCGGATCGGTGAAGACGACGTTGAGCAGCGGGATTTTGGCGACAGGGCGAAGATCTTTTTCGGGAACGCCAAAAGCGTGCCGCGCGGCGAGTTCGCCTTGGGCGACGGCGAGGTGGACGATGTCGTGCGGGCCGCAGACGTCGCCGCCGGCGTAGATGTGCGGGGTGGTGGTTTGCTGCCAGCGGTTGACCTTCACGCGGCCGGTCGCGGTGACGGCCACGCCGGCCTTCGCGAGATCGAGCGACTCGATGTTGGGCTCGCGGCCGAGGGCGTTGAAAAGGTGGGCGGCGCGACGGGTGGTGGCTTTGCCGGCGGAGTGGAAGGCGACCTCGACGCCCTTGCCGGCGCCGAGCGCGCGGACGGAGCCGATCTTGGTGTCGGTGTGGAGGTCGATGCCCTCGTCACGGAAGGCTTGTTGCACGACCTCGGAGGCGGCGGGGGAGTGGTCGCGGAGGATGTTTTTGCTGCGTTGAATGAGCGTCACCTTCGAGCCGACGCGGGAGAGGAACTGCGCGAGCTCGCAGGCGACGATGCCGCCGCCGAGCACGATCACGGATTTGGGCAGGAAATCGAGGTCGAGCACGTCGTCGCTCGTCCACTGCGGTGTGGTGGCGAGTCCGGGAACGGTGGTGGGCGTGGAGACGCGCGAGCCGGTGGCGACGAGGAAGAGTTTACCGGTGAGCTTGCGGCCGTCGGCGAGCTGGACGGTGTGCGGATCGAGGAAGCGAGCGTGGGAGCGGAAGAGCGTGAAGCGTTTGGTGTTGGTCATCGCTTTTTCGCGGTAGCCGGCGAAGTCGGCGATGACGTGTTTTTTCCAGGCGTGCAGCGCCTTCATGTCCATGCGAGCGCCGGGTGGGATGCGGACGCCGAACTTGGCCGAGTGCTTCGCGTGGTGGAGCAACTCGGCGGCGTGGAGGAGGGTTTTGGAGGGCATGCAGCCCTTGAGAATGCAGAGGCCGCCGAGTTGTTCGGCGCCGTCGACGATGGCGACGCGTTTGCCCATGTCGGCGGCGACGCGGGCGGCGTTGAAGCCGGCGGAGCCGCCACCGAGAACGATGAGGTCGAAGGGTTTCATTAGTTTAGGCGGCAAGGAGACGGAGGCGGAGGCCGGCGGTCTCGTAGGCACGGAAGCCTTGGTCGAGCGTGACAAATTCGAGGTCGGTGGTGATGGCGAAGGCGGCGAGGTAGGCGTCCATCCAGACTTTGGGGGAGGCGGTGGGGAGTCCTGCGAGCTTGTGCCAGAGCGCAGTGACTTTGGAGGACTCGGAAAGGGTGCGAACTT
>CBIHRE010000391.1:0-5319 GCA_966212385.1 uncultured Akkermansia sp.
TGACGACCGGCAAGCCGATCCTGCTGGACATCATGCGCTTCGGCAACCAGCGCAACGCGCTCTACTACTCGCACCTCAGCCCCGACTTCACCCGCCTCGAGGACGAGCCCCGCCGTCTCTTCGAGGCCTATCCCGGCGACAAGACCTGCATCGACAGCGACCTGATCCGCGTCGGTGACAAATATCGCCTTTTCTACGTCCCGCACGACGGCACGCCCGGCATCAAGCAGGCCGTTTCGGACAAGCTCACCTCCGGCTTCGCCTACGACCCGCGCTACCTCGACCCCGAGCCCAAGGCCTGCGAGGCGCCCAACGTCTGGAAGCGCATCGGCCAGGACAAGTGGGTGCTCATGTATGACACCTATGGCATCGCGAAGCACAACTTCGGCTTCTGCGAGACCACCGATTTCGAGACCTTCACTCCCATCGGACGCTTCAACGAAGGCGTCATGAAGACCGTGAACATCGTTTCGCCCAAGCACGGCGCCGTCATCCACCTCACCGCCGCCGAGGCCCGCCGCCTCGCCGACCACTGGAAGCTGGAGCGTTTCTGAGTGCCCCCGTCGCGCTAGGTGGACGGGCGGGTCCCTCCGCCCGTGGCTCGACCGCCCGCGCTTCCCGAGCGCCGGGTGCGGGATGCGGGATGCGCCCGCCCACCTCGGGATGAAATCGCGCCCTGCAACCCCGCCGCCGGCATGCCACCCCCGATTGCGGGCATTGTGACGCGTCCTCCCCGCCCCTAAGCTTCGCCTTTTCCCAAATCCCCCGTATCCCGTGACCATGCTCCGCCCCGCCGCTCTTCTCCTCGCCGCCATGACCGCGCTCTCCCCCGCCGCGTCCGCCGCCGCCGCCGATTTCCACGCCTGGGCCGCCACGCCGCCCATGGGCTGGAACAGTTGGGATTGCTACGGCACCACCGTCACCGAGGCCCAGACCAAGGCCAACGCCGACTTCATGGCCGCCAAGCTCAAGTCCCACGGCTGGCAATACGTCGTCGTCGACATCCAGTGGTATCAGCCTACCGCCAAGGGCCACGATTACATCGCCGGCGCCAAGCTCGCCATGGACGCCCATAGCCGCCTCGTCCCCGCGGTGGAGAAGTTCCCCTCCGCCGCCGACGGCGCCGGCTTCAAGCCCCTCGCCGATTACGTCCACGGCCTCGGCCTCAAGTTCGGCATCCACCTCATGCGCGGCATCCCCCGCCAGGCGGTGAAGCAAAACACCCCCATCCTCGGCACCGACAAGCGCGCCGCCGACGTCGCCGACACCTCCAGCGTTTGTAGTTGGAATCCGGATATGTATGGCGTCGATATCCGCCGCCCCGGAGGCCAGGAATACTACGACTCCCTCCTCGCCATGTATGCGGATTGGGGCGTCGACTTCATCAAGGTCGACGACATCGCCCGCCCCTACGACGAGGTGCAGAAGCTCGAGATCGAGGCCATCCGCCGCGCGATCACCAAGACCGGCCGCCCCATCGTCTTCAGCCTCTCGCCAGGCGAGACCCCGCTCGCCCGCGGCGAGCACGTCGCCGACCACGCCAACATGTGGCGCATCAGCGACGACTTCTGGGACAAGTGGCCCGCCCTCCTTTCCCAGTTCTAGCGACTCCACGACTGGACGCCCCACCGCCGCGCCGGCGCCTGGCCCGACGCCGACATGCTCCCCCTCGGCAACATCGAGCTCGGCCGCCAGACCCGCTTCACCCGCGACGAGCAGTTCACGCTCATGAGCCTTTGGTCCATCGCGCGCTCCCCGCTCATCCACGGCGGCGACATGACCAAGACGGACGACTTCACCCTTTCCCTCCTCACCAACGACGAGGTCATCGCCGTCAACCAGCGCAGCGAGAACAACCGCCAGCTCTTCCGCACCCCGGAAGGCCTCGTCGCCTGGGTCGCCGACGTCCCCGGCTCCGCCGACAAATACGTCGCCCTCTTCAACACCGGCGAGGCCTACCAGTCCGGCCGCAAGCTCCATGAGACCGCGGTCATCGACCGCCGCACGCCCGGGCACGGCGTCGAGCTCGACCTCGACATCGCCGGCGCGAAGACGCTCCACCTCGTCGCCAACGAGGTCGACGGAGACATCATGGGCGACCACGTCGTCTGGGCCGATCCGCGCCTCGTCGGCCCGGAGGGCGAACTTCGACTCACCAAGCAGGGCTGGACCTCCGCGTCCACCGGCTGGGGCAAGGTCGCGATCGGCCTCGGCGCCGGCGGCAAGCCCCTTCGCCTCGACGGCAAACCCGTGGCAGACGGCATCGGCGCCCACGCGCCCGCCCACCTCTCCTTCGCGGTGCCGCCGGGCTATACCCGTTTCAAAGCCTTCGCCGCGCTCGACGACGTCGCCGTCGGCCACCCTCGCGGCGCGGTCGTCCGCTTCCAGGTCTTCGCCGACGACACCGACGGCATGGCCAAGACCGCCACCGTGCGCGTGCCGCTCGCCGCTCTCGGCTTTTCCGGCGAGGCCAACGTGCGTGATCTCTGGGCCCGGGCCGATCTGGCCAACGCCAAGGGCGAGCTCTCCGCCGAGGTCGCCCCGCACGGCGCCCGCCTCTTCCGCGTCGGCCCCGCGCGCTGATCCCGGCTCAGCCCTTCGGCCTGTCGCCGCCGAGCTCGGCGCGCAGCAGCTCGACGTTCACCCAGTCGAACCAGAAGCCGCCCAGCCGCCCGCGCTCGGGCGAGGAGGGCGCGCGTTGGCGCTCGATCAGTTCGTCCGCCTGCCGCAAGGCGTCCTCGGCTTCGGCCGTGCGACCCAGCGCTCGAAAGGCGAGGGCGCGCAGCAACTGCGCGGAGGCCGTGCGCGCCTCGTTTCTGTTCGGGCTGGCCAGGCAGATGTCCGCCCACGAGATCGTGTCGGCCGGCCGGCCGCGCCGGTAGTCCATCAGGGCCAGCGCGAAGGCGCGCCAGGCTTTCATGTAGGCGTCGCTGTCCGCGTCGGGGGCGATGACCGCATCCCGCACCTGGGCATACAGCGGCTCGAGGCGGCGCAGGGACTCCGCGTCGGCGGGGGCGAGCAAGGTGCACTTGAGCACCTGTTCCGCGACCACCACCTGTTCCGTGGCTCCGAAACGTCGCAGCAAAACCGCGCGGAAACGTTCGTAGCCTTCGCGGTCTCCCGCGCGCAGGATCGTGGTCGCCGCGGGCATGAGCTGGTTGGACACGCCTTGGGTGTCGCTGGGATCGATCGAGGTTATCGATTCGGCGAGCGCGGCGTAGAACCGCGCCGCCTCGGGCCAATGGTCCGCTTGCGCGTGCCAAAGGGCCAGCGTGCGGAAGACGAGGGAGGATTCTAGGCTGGGCTGGACCAGGGAGAGATCGAGGCCGGCGACGAGGGCGTCCGCCTCGTCCGGCTGCTTGTAGGAGATCTGGACGGCGGCGCGGGCGACGCGTTCCCCCGCTTCCGCGCGACGGCGCAGCAGCGCCTCGTTGGCCCGGGCCTCCTCCGCCTGGCGGGAAAACTCGAGCTGGGCGCGCAGCGCGCGTTGCTCGCGGAGGTAAAGCCGCGTGGTGGCGATCAGGCCGCCGAGCACGGAGGCGAGCACGAGGCTGGTGGCGAGCACCGGCCCCCGGTGCCGGCGCACGAAGCGGCGCGCCTGATACACGCGGCTGGGAGGCCGGGCGGAGACCACGGCGTGGTTCAGGTGGGCGCGCAGATCGGCGGCGAAGGCCGCGACCGACTCGTAGCGACGCTCGCGGTCGGGCGAGAGGGCCTTGAGCGCGATCCAATCCAGATCTCCGCGCAAAGACTCGGCGAGCCGCGCCGGAGACGTGCCACGCCGGTCCGCGGTCTCCGCGGCCTCCTCGGACGAAAGCTCGGCGAAGGCCGCCGATGGCCGGCGCGCCTCGCGCGCGCGCACGAGACGTCGGATCTCGTCGGGCGGCAGCCGCGCCCAGTCGCACGCGGGGAAGGGCGGGGCGCCCACGATCAGCTCGCAGAGCACCACGCCGAGGCTGAACACGTCGCCGCGCGTATCCACACCCGCGCTCATCTCGTCCGCGTGCTCGGGGCTCATGTAGGCGGGCGTGCCGATGAAAGCGCCGAGCTCGGTGGTGTGCAGGGTGCGCCCGGACAGGCGAGGTCCGGCGCCGGCGGCCTTGGCGATGCCGAAGTCGATCACCTTGGGCGCGGGTTGCCCGTCGATCTCCACGACGAGGAGGTTGGAGGGCTTGAGGTCGCGATGGATCACGCCCTTTTGATGCGCGTGCTGCACCGCCTGGCAGACGCGGGCGAGGAGCTCGATGCGCCGGGAGAGGGAAAGTCGGTTGCGGTCGCAGTAGGCGGTGATGCGTTCGCCCTGCACCCACTCCATCACGAAAAAGGGACGGCCGGACGCGGTGGCCCCGGCGTCCAGCACCCGCGCGATATAGGGATGCTCCATGAGCGCGAGCGCCTGGCGCTCCGCCTCGAAGCGGGCGATCACCGCCTCGGTGTCCATGCCCGGGCGGATGATTTTCAAGGCCACCTGCCGGCGGACGGGCTCGTGTTGCTCCGCGCGGTAGACGATGCCGTGCCCGCCTTCGCCGATGCGCTCGAGCAAACGGTAGTGGCCGATCTGGGTGATGCAGTCGGCGGCGAGGCCCGCCCCCGGGCCGGAGGCGGAGCCGAGGGAGGCGAGGGTGGGGGAGAGGCGCGCGAAAAACGCCTCGGACGGCGCTGCGGCGGCCAGCAAGGCGTCGAGCCGCGCGCGCAAGACGCGGTCGCCGGCGCAGGCTTGGTCGAGGAAGGCGGCGCGAGCGGCGGGATCGGGCAGCTCGGCGGCCTGATCGAAGATCCGGCGTTCGCGGCGTGATGGAGCGGGAGCGGGCATGGCGTCGACGGCGGCCGGGTTTAGCCCGCGTCTGATTTCATCAACTCGTAGAGACAGGAGCGGGCGTAGAGCCAGCGGCGGTCGACGGTGCGCTCGGCCACGCCGTTCATCCAGGCGATCTCCTTGTTGGTGAAGCCGCCGAAAAATTTGAGATCGACCAGCCGCGCGCTCGCGGGATCGGTGCGCTCGAGCTCTCGCAGGGCGGCGTCTACGCGCAGGAGGCCGTCGTCCGGAGCCGTGGCGGCGAGATCCAGGTCGTCGAGGTCGACGCGCTGGCGCGGGTCCGCGTGCCGCAGCGCGGAGCGGCGGCGGGCGCGGTCGACAAGGATGCGCCGCATGGTGCGGACGGCGGTGCGGAAAAAGTGGAGCCGGTCCCGCCAGCGCCGGCCGGGGCTGGACGCGAGACGGAGCCAGGCCTCGTGCACGAGCGCGGTCGGCTGGATCGTGCCCGCCTCGGACTCGCCCTGCATCTGTCGGGCGGCGATGCGGCGGAGCTCGTCGTAGAC
>CBIHRE010000392.1:0-5311 GCA_966212385.1 uncultured Akkermansia sp.
GACCGCATGGTGCTCGTCTACGAGTCGGAGGCGCTCATGCACGCCATCCCCCTGCGCGCGCTATCGGACACGGGCGATCGACAAAGGCTCCTGACAATTCTCGCGCAAAATCTCGGGCCCGAAAAACCCTGAGCCGAGGCCTCCCGCCCTATCGACGCTTACCCCCCCGCACCCGCCCTCCGCTCATGACCATCCGCTTCACCAACACACGCCGCGATCTGATCGTGGCCCAGTGGCACCTTTTGCGCCGCAACCGGGCCCTGCGCCTCTTCCTTTTGCCCCTCGCCGCCTTCATCCTCTACTCCAGCTTCACCTACTCGGGCGTTCAGGACAAAACGACGGGATACAAGATTTATCACGCCCTGTTCTCTCTCGTCGTCACCCTGGGCCTCGGCGCCTTGGGCGGAATGTCGGTCGCCGCGCTGAATGTTCTGCTTTTCAAAGGCAAAGGCGTCCTCGGCGAACACACTCTCACGATCTTGGACGAGGGTTTGGAGGAAACGACTGCCTACAATCGCACCCTGAACCGGTGGTCCGCCATGCCGCCCGTCTGGTCCACCTCCGACTACCACTTCATCTTCATCACCGAAAACATGGCGCATCTCGTCCCCCGCAAACGACCGCTGCTCGAGGGCGACCTCGAGGCCTTCGTCGCCGCGGTCCGGGATCGCATCGCAGGCGCGTCGGAAAAGTAGGCGCCGCTTCGTCGTTTTTTTTTCGAGCGATCCAATGACCGACCAGGAACGCTACGAACTCGCGGATCGCGAACTCCGCACCGGCGCGCATCACCGCCACCGCACTCACGGAGCTTCAAGCTGCCGCCGCCAAGCTTCGCCTGCTCGCTAGCCGATTCACTCCCCACGCCGCCTTCTCATGCGCCGGTTCATTTCGCGTCTGTATCTACCCTCGGAAGCAATCCAGCCCGGCGGAAAAGCGAAAGCCGCGCAGCCGTCCATCGCCTTTCTGGTGATCATCAACGGGCTGATCTTTTTCGCCCTCGGCGCGGTGGGCAGCCACCCGCTCGGCATCCTTTTCCAAGCGGTGGGGACGGTGATGTTCATGCTGCTCTCGGCATTGCCCCAACTCTTGGTGCGCCGCTTCGCCGAGCGAAACCGTCGCTTGAAGCCTGTTCCACGGACCTTCGCCTACCTGAGTCCCATCCTCTTGCTTTTTCTCGCGGGGACGCTGCTTGCGAAGGTGCTGCCGCAAAAACCGAATCACCTCAATCCAGCTCCATCGCCGGATGGGCGTTATGAGGCGCGTTTTAGTTCTCCCGCCCCGGGTTGGGACATCGTCGTCGTCGACAAAAAGACCGGCAAGAAGTGGAAGGAGGAAACCACCTTCGTCCCGCACCTGCAGATCTACTGGCGCTGGGATGCCGGCAACCGGCTCTGGATCTACAACAGCGACAGCGCCGGGATCTACTTTCTGGAACCAAACGGGGACGAGTGGGCGCTCCGCGAGTGGGGCTGGCGCCGCAGCGCCCAAGCCGGGATGGAATCGCTCGCTCCGCCCGAAGAGCTATATCCCGAGTATGAACGCGCGGACCGCTGAGCCCCAGCTGCGCCTTTCGCGCCTCCGGCTTCGCCACGCTTGTCCGCAACCATCGCGCATGATTTCGCCTAATCTCACACCCTTTATCCTTGGGGCGCTCCTGGTCCTCGCCGCTGGCGCTTGTTCCAATTCAAGTCGCTCCACGTCGCATTCGATTCGATTGGGATCGTTTAACCGCACGCGAACGGCGGAGGAACTTCGTATTTTCAACGGACCGCTCACGATCACGGTTGATCCGCAGGACGGTTATGGCTCCGTGACAATTCCCGGCACAGACAAAGCACCGCTCAGCCTTTTCCTTTTCCCCGACGATCTCTCCAAACTGAGGGCGCTCGACAAAACACAGCCCTACGAGGTGCGCTACTGGTATCACGAAGAGGGCTGGCTGCCGGATACGATGTTCGGGCGAGGCGAGCTTGCTTCGATTCGGAACGCCGCCGGCGTGATCTTGGATCGCTCGCGCTGTGCCGTTCACGATTTCGATATGGTCCGCCGTCCCGTGCCGATCAGCTATGGCATGCCGATGCGAGAGCAGATGGACGCGATGAAGCGCGATTTTCCCCACCCGGCCTTCACGCTCGGTGGCTGCGTGATCGATGAGGGGGCCCCAAAAGACGAGACTCACTATGTTTGCGCCAAGTGCGACGCCGCGGCCAAAGCCTGGACCGCCTCGTTCTTGACCGACCGCAAGCGAGCCCCGGGCTCCCAGAACCAGTGAACGCCTTTTGCCACTGGTTCCACTGCTCCTTGTCGGCTGCGCCACGGTTCTTCCAGAGCCCACGCCTCGCGGGTATCTGGACTCGCCGACCAAAGGCATCATGATCCCGCACCGCTATTAGTCGCAGAGGATTTCGCATGTTTCTCCCGCGCCCTTCCACTCCTTTGCCCTCACGGCAAGATTTCGATCCGCACGGCGGAGACCTGGACGCCAAGGCGGCTTGGCAAAACTTTCGCGGGCTGGGCTTGGACGAAGCCTACGAGAAATTCCGCTCCGCCCCCGAGGTCTATCAAGAGGACTTCATGTTCATGGGGACGCGCGCCTTCGCCTATTACTTTCCCGTGATCGACCGCTACCTGCGCACGGTCACGCTCGATCCGCGCGATCTCGGCGATTGCGAAATAGCGATCCTCGGCAACGCCGTCGCTGCACAGTTCGAATGGAAGGGCGCAATCATTTCCACGGAACTGCGCCGCGAGATCGAGAGCCTAAGCCGGTTTGTCCTCGAAAACGTCGCCCGTTACGCCGCGACCGAGGAGGAGCGCCGCCATATCCAACAAGAGTGGCAGCGCGTGGCGGATGCCTTGGCCCGGTTATGATTCCTCTCGGCTACATGGCAAAACGCATATCGCATCATCGCGGTTTACGAGGTGGACGCCTCCACCGGTTCCGCACCGCACGAAAACGAGGCATCGGAGACGGACCCGAAATTTATCGCGATCGCCATCGCTCCGGGCCACGGATCAGATCCCAAGCAAGGCATGACCCAGACCTATGGTTAAACTCTGCATTTTTGTCGGAACGACCGTGGGCGGATATGCCTTCGGCTGGACCGCGGACGCCTTGGGCTGCGAACTCCTGGGATCGTTTTTGTGGAGCGGCGTGGGTTCCTTGATCGGCTGCTGGGCCGGGTGGAAAATCCACGAGCGGTATCTCCGCTAACCGTTCCGCGCTCATCCCCGCGACCGCTACCCACTTCTCCCGTGAAAAGCCTTCGTCTTCTCTTTTGTCTGGTCGCTTGCCTTCCGGTCGCCTGCACGACGGTGCCCACCACGAGCGAAGTCGAAATGACCTGCCCCTTGGATGGCTCCCGATTCAAGGCCCTTCAAAACATCTCCCGCGCCTCCTTCGGCGCACGTCTGGACCTGAAGAAAACCGGCCCCATCGCCGAAGCTCCGCAGCTCGTGCGTTGCCCGCAATGCCGCCTGCCGCTCTACAAGGAGACATTCACCGACGCGGAGAAGACGTCCTTGCGAGATATCGTGAGCACGGACGATTTTCACAAGCAGACCGCGGGCCGCTCCGCCTACTTCATCTACGGCGTGATTGTGGATGGCAATAAAGCCCGCCCTTTCGACATCGGCTGGGCCTTTCACCAAGCCGCGTGGGAGGTCGAAGGCGAAAACGACGACGCTTACGCCGAGACCGCCAAACGGGCGATCACTTGGTTTGACCGCGCCGCCGCCGAGGCGGCGGTTTCGGAAGCCGCGCAAAACGACCGGCAAATCGCGACCTACCTGCCGATCGAGCTGCACCGCCGTCTGGGCAACTTCACGGAGGCCAAGGCCCGCCTCGACCGCGCGCAAGCGCTTCGAACCTCGAAGATCGAATGGCTGCCCCCGGTCCTGGATTTCCAAGCCGGTCTCATCGCCGCAAGAGACGCGGCCACGCATGAGATCCGCGAGGTGGTGGCACCGGAGGAAACAGAGAAATAGGCCGCGCATCGCGTGACGTTTGTGGATACGAACCCCGTCTCTTCACCCCTGCCTAACCGGCTGCGGATTTGCGAATGGTGGCTTCTCGACGCCGTCCTTGCCTTCCAATGAAACGCCTTCTGCCACTCGTCACGCTGCTGCTCGCGGGCTGCGCCACGGTTCCTCCCGAAGTGAGTTCTCGCGAGTATTTGGCCTCGCTTACAAAAAACGCTTCGCCGATCCGACGTGAATGCAAAGTCGGCGAACGCTCCGTGTTTCTCACCGCATACGGATGGGCATATTTTCTGCCTTCGCCCATGCAGGACGAGCTCGCGAAGGTGATGAAATACCGAGCGGCGACGGGAGAATGCCGTGCGACCGAGGCGAGTGCCTGGTCCACGACGTCGAGCACATCGACGAGGGTGAGTTCTGCGGGAGCGGAGGTCATGACGAGCGTCGGCGATGCGACGGGGGAAAAAAGAGAAGGCGCCCGCAGCTTCCTGCGGGCGGTTATGACGGAGAGGGTAGGTAGTGGCGCCAGTCGGGGTGCGTGGGGGCACCGAGCAGGGCGGCCACGGGACGAGGCTTCGGAGCGGAGGGCGGGCGAATCAGGCGAAGGCCGGCTTCGTGCGGGAGGCGATTGGCTTTCCGCGAATTCACCTCGCGACGGGACCAAACGAGATTTTCGAAAGAATCGCGGCCGCCACGGTCGCAGGGCACGACGTGGTCGAGGTTGCCCTCGTCCCAGCCGACCTGTTCACCGGTGTATTGGCACACGCCGCCGTCGCGCTGGAAAATGGCGCGACGGGTGAGACGCGGCTAGGCCATCGGCATGCGATCATAGTGGGTCGCGATGATGACCGTGGGGACGCGGATCTGCCGGCGGGGCGTGTTGACCGAGAGGTCGAAGGCGCGCACTGGCAGCTCGATCCACTGAG
Source organism: uncultured Akkermansia sp. (assembly GCA_966212385.1). Taxonomy (GTDB): domain Bacteria; phylum Verrucomicrobiota; class Verrucomicrobiia; order Opitutales; family Opitutaceae; genus IMCC26134_A. The sequence continues at coordinate 4,905 of CBIHRE010000392.1, forward strand.
CCCACGGCACCGGCACCACACTGCTGAGGCGGGTGTAGTCCGGCGTGCCGTCGGCGAGAATCGGATACGCGATGTCGAGGGCGACCGCGGGTGCGATGCCATCGGCGCCACCATTGAGCGAGACCAAGGCCTGCTTGACCGTGCGGTGGCCGATAGGCTGCCACGAGCGGTTGAGCGCAAGGACGAGAGGCTTGTCGAGAAGTGAGGTGTTCATGGGAACGGGAAATGGGAGGGTTCTTTTCGTGAAGGGATGACCGGAAAGCTGGAGGTCTCGCCCGGGCGTGCGCCGGGCTCTGCGCGTTACGAGGGCGCTGCGTCGCTGCCTACGCTTCGAGACCAAGGTTGATTGAGCTATGGGCCCTCTCATCCGGTGTGCCCGCCTTTGCGGTTCTTGTTCATCAGGCCAG
>CBIHRE010000393.1:0-5278 GCA_966212385.1 uncultured Akkermansia sp.
TCGGACGGCGCTCATTTTTTCATTCTCCCGCCGGGAACCTTTCCCCCGAAGGCGTTTCCTAGGCGGTCTTTCCCCCATCCGCTTCTCCGCATCTCCCCATGATCGAAGTCAAAGGTCTGGTTAAAACGTATGGCAACAAGCGCGCCGTCGACGGCGTCAGCTTCAAGGTCAATCCGGGCGACATCCTCGGCTTCCTCGGCCCCAACGGCGCCGGCAAGTCGACCACGATGAAGATGATCACCGGATTCATCCGGCCCGACGCCGGCACCGCCACCGTGGCCGGCATCGACGTCACCAAGGACCCGGTCGCCGTGAAGGCCAAGATCGGCTACCTCCCCGAGAGCGCGCCCGCCTATGGCGAGATGACCGTCGTCGAGTTTCTCCGCTTCATCGCCGAGCTCCGCGGCTTCCGCGCCAAAGCCGCTCGCGAAGAACGCGTGGAGCGCGCCATCGCCCGCACCCACCTCGACCCCGTCCGCCGCCAGACCATCGAGACGCTTTCCAAAGGCTACAAGCAGCGCGTCGGCTTCGCCCAAGCCCTCCTCCACGAACCGCCCTGCCTCGTGCTCGACGAGCCCACCGACGGTCTCGATCCCAACCAGAAAAACGAGGTCCGCGGCCTGATCAAAACCATGGCGCAAGATCGCGCCGTGATCCTCTCCACGCACATTCTCGAGGAGGTCGACGCCATCTGCACGCGCATCATCCTGATCTCGCAAGGCAAGGTCGTCGTCGACGAGACGCCCGCCGCCTTCCGCGCCCGCAAGCCCGGCGCCCGCCTCGACGAAATCTTCCGCAGCCTCACCAAGGGCGACATCTAAGCCGCGCCTCGGATCACGCCTGCTATTCCACGCCTCCGCTCTCCGCCTTCCCGTCCTCCGGCTCCCTGCTCCCATCTCCCAGCTCCCCGCTCTCTTTCCCATGTCCCAGATCGCTCCTGTCTTTAAACGCGAGTTTCTCGGCTACTTCCGCTCCCCCGTCGCCTACGTCTTCCTGATCGTCTTCCTCGTGGCGTCGGTCGGCCTCTCGTTCTTCATCGGAGGCTTTTTCCGCGGCAACCAAGCCTCTCTCGAAAGCTTCTTCGTTTTCCACCCCTGGCTCTACCTCTTCCTGATCCCCGCCGCAGCCATGCGCCTCTGGGCTGAGGAAAAACGCGGCGGCACCGTCGAGCTGCTCTTCACGCTCCCTCTCACCACCCTCCAAGCCGTTCTCGCGAAGTTTTTCGCCGCGTGGCTTTTCCTCATCCTTGGGCTCCTCCTCACCCTGCCGATGGCCTTCACCGTCGCTTGGCTGGGTAATCCGGACGTCGGCGTGATCGTCTCCGGCTACCTCGGCAGCGCCCTGCTCGCCGGCGCCTGCCTCGCGGTTTGCACGCTCATCTCCGCGCTCACCAAAAACCAGGTCATCGCCTTCGTCCTCGGCGTCATCACCCTTCTCGTTCTCCTCTTCCTCGGCTGGAGCGTTTTCAACCAGTTCCTCACCGGATTCCTGCCCGTCTCCGCCGTCGATTTCATCGCCAACCTCGGCGTCATCCCGCACTTCGAGGCCGTCGCCAAGGGCATCATCGACGCCCGCGATCTCGCCTACTTCGGCTCCCTGATCGCCCTCGCCCTCGCCCTCAACGTCGCCGCCCTCGAACGCTGATCCACCGCGACGCTCCGACCCTCTCTTTCAGGCTCCAAGCTCCCCGCTCCTCGCTCCCCGCTTATGAAACCCGGCCTCGCCAAGACCCTCGCCGTCGCCCTGCTCGCCGTCGCCCTTTTGCTGGTCAACTTCCTCGCCACGCGCCTTCCCGTGCGCGGCGATCTCACCGCCGGCCAGATCTACACGCTCTCCGGCGGCACCCGCGCCCTCCTCGGAAAAATCGAGGACCCCGTCACGCTCCAGTTCTACGTCAGCCGCGACACCGCCGGCCTGCCCACCCAATACAAGAACTTCGCCGCCCGCGTGGAGGAGATGCTCCGCGCCTACGTCCGCGCCTCGGGCGGCAAGCTCTCCCTCGAAGTCATCACGCCCGCGCCCGACACCCCGGAAGAGGAGAAAGCCCAGGCCGCCGGTCTCCAGCCGCAGCAGGCGCCCGGCACCGGCGAGTCTTTCTACCTGGGCCTCGTCGCCATCCAGGCCGACCAGCAAAAAACCATCCCGACCTTCAGCCCGCAGCGCGAGGAGCTGATCGAGTATGACGTGTCCTCGCTCATCCACTCCGTCCAGCAGGTCACCAAGCCCCGCCTCGGCCTCTTCACCAAGCTCCCCCTCTCCGGCCAGCCCTTCAGCATGATGAACCAGCGCCCGACCCGCGGGCAGCTCATCCGCGACGAGTGGGCGCGCTCCTACGAGATCGGTCCGTTCGACGACAACTTCTCCACCCTGCCCGAAAATCTCGACGCCCTCGCCGTCATCCACCACGTCGGCCTCAGCTCCGCGCCAGAGTTCGCCCTCGACCAGTTCATCCTCTCCGGCAAGCCCGTCCTCCTCGCCGTCGACCCGTCTTCCTTCTACTTCAAGCGCCAGGGCGGCCAGCAGGCCATGTTCGGCGGGCCGCCGCCCAACGTTTCCTCCGACCTCCCCACGCTCTTCAAGGGCTACGGCATCACCTACGACGCCCAGCAGGTCGTCGGCGACTCGTCCCTAGCCCTTCCGCTCAACAACGCCCAGCGCTCGCGCATGCCCGCCTGGCTTGTCCTGACCGACAAGAACCTCAACCCCGCCTCGCCCGCCACCGCCCAGCTTTCCTCCGTCTGGCTCTTCGAGGCCGGCAGCTTCAAAGTCGAGAGCCGCGAGGGCCGCGAAGTGACCCCGCTGCTTGAGAGCAGCGCCAACGCCGGCACCATCCCCGCCTTCTCGCTCCAGTTCTCCCAGCCCGACGACGTCGCCAAGAGCCTCGTCGCCGGCACCGAGAAAAAGGCCCTCGCCACGCTCATCCGCGGCCCGCTCAAGACCGCCTTCCCCGACGGCGCGCCCAAGGCCGCCGACGCCTCCGCCGACAAGAAGGAACCCGCCGCCCCCGCCGCGACCGCCGCGCTCAAGGAAGGCAAGGCCACGATCTTCCTCATCGGCGACACCGACTGGCTGCTCGACGATTTCTCCGTCCAGCGCCAGCAGGTCTTCGGACAGGAGATGGTCCAGCCGATCAACGACAACCTCTACCTCGGAGCCAACGCCATCGACTTCCTCGCCGGCTCGCCCGACCTCATCGGCCTGCGCGGCAAGAGCTCGGCCAACCGCCCCTTCGTCGTCGTCGAGAACATGCGCGTCGCCGCCGAGAAAAAATACAACTCCCAGCTCACCGCCCTCGAGTCCCGGATCTCCGAAGTCCAACGCAAGCTCTCCGAGCTCCGCGGCAAATCGCCCGACGGCGGCCGCCTCGTCGCCACGCCCGAAGTGATGAAAACCATCGAGGAATTCCAGGCCCAGGAGCTGCAGATGAACCGCGAGCGCCGCGACATCCGTCGCGCCTTCCGCGAGGACATCGACGCCCTCGAGACCCGCCTCCTCCTGATCAACCTGCTCGCCACGCCCGTCCTCCTCGGCGCCTTCGGCCTCTGGTTCGCCCGCCATCGCCGCGTCGCCGCCTGAACGCGCAAACCTCCGTTCACCTCCGTCCTCCCTGCTCCTCGCTCCTAGCTCCCTGCTCCAAGCGCCAGCATGAAACTCCGCCCCCTTCTTCTCACCATCGCCGTCCTCGCCCCGGTTTCCGCCCTCGTTTGGTGGCTCGGCCGCCCCGCCCCCGCCGCCGCGCTCGACCCGCGCGTCGGCCAGCGCGTCGCCGATCCCGCCGCCCTCGCCTCCGCCGCCCGCGTCACCCTGAAATCCGGCGGAAAAACCATCGAGCTCTCCCGCGGCGAAGGCGACCGCTGGACCCTCGCCGGCGATCCCGTCCTGCCCGTCGACGCCTCGCGGCTCACTCGCATCACCGGCGATCTCGTCACGCCCAAGATCGAGCGCGTCGTAACCTCCCGTGCCGATAAACTCGCCGCCTACGAACTCGATTCCGCCGGTCTCGTCTACGCCGACGCCTCCGGCAAAACGCTCCTCGATCTCGATCTCGGCAAGACGCTCGAGAACGGCGCTCGCATCCTCCGCTACGGGGACGAGACCAAGGCCTACGCCGCCCGCCTCAACGTCTTCCTGGACGCCGAGGCCACCTCCTGGCGCGACACCGCGCTCGTCGCCGGCATCCAGGCCTCCGACGTCGCCTCCCTCAGCCTCACCCTTCCGGGCTCCTCCGCCCCGATCGTGATCTCCCGCACAAAGGCGGAGGATCCGTGGACCAGCCCCTCAACCCCCGCCGGCCACCAGGTGCGCGGTTCCGCCCTCACTTCCCAGGTCGGCAACCTCTCGACCCTGCGCTACACCAACGTCGCGCCCGCTCTCGATCCCGGCGTCGTCGCCGCCCGGGTATTCTCCCGCGAAGTCACGCTCACGACCTTCTCCGGTCGCACCGTGAAATTCGTCTTCTCCCGCGCCCCCGAGCCCCCGGCCCCGCCCAAGCCCGAGGTCAAGGAAGGCGAGACCGCCCCCGCGACGCCGCCCGCCGCGCCCCGGCCGGTCTACGTGGAGGTCGTCGATTCCACGCCCGACGCCATCCTCGTCGCCGCCGCGAAGACCCACGCCTTCGAGGTCGGCGATTGGGTGTTCACCGCCTTGCCCTCGAAGTCCGACGAGCTTTTCGAACCCGTGCCCGCGCCCGCCACGCCCGCGTCCACACCCGCCACGAAACCCGACGGCGAAGCCGGTGCTCAGTCGCCCGCGCCCGCCGCGCCCGCCGGCCCCGGCGCGATCTCCGTGACCACGCCGCCGCTCTCCATTCCCGCCCAGGAAACGAAAGCCACTCCCGCCGCAGCCCCCGACGCCGCGACGCCAGCGGCATCCAACTGAACCGCAAACGCACGGCGCCAGCCCGGCCGGAATTCGGCACCGACAATCCACAAAAAAGCCCGCCTTTCCGGCGGGCTTTTTCTTTTTCCGGCGAGCGCGTTCAGCAACGCACCGGCGTCACCAAGGTCGTGCCGCGCAGCCAGTTCATCCAAGCCGGCGCGCTGCTCATCAGCACATAGACGCCCAGCTTGGTGTTACCCATCAGGAACACCGCCCCGATGCCGGCCGTGGCCAAGCCCGCGGCCAGATAGCCGTAGGTGTAGTTTTGCAAGGCCACCGCGGTCGCGCCCCCAAGGATGATCGCCCCGATGGCCACCTCAGGCGGCATCATCGCCAGCATCATGCCCGCGAGAAACGCCGCCGGCGATATCGATTCGCGCTGACGCTCGCGGCCGGAGGT
>CBIHRE010000394.1:0-5244 GCA_966212385.1 uncultured Akkermansia sp.
CACCTACGAGATTCCCAACGTCACCCTCGGCGACGCCGGAGACTACAAGGTCGTCGTGACCGATGTCGCCGGCTCCACCACCAGCGCCGTCGCCACCCTCACCGTCACGACCGGCGCCGTCGCGCCCTCCCTCTTGGACAATCCCGACGACGCGACCATCCTCGTCGGCGGCTCCAACACCTTCACCGCCCAGGCCAGCGGCACCGCCACGCTCACCTACCAGTGGCAGTTCAGCTCCGACGCCGGCGCCAACTACGCCGACATCCCCGGCGCCACCTCGACCACCTATACGTTGTCCAACGCCCAGCTCTCCGACGCCGGCCTCTACCGCCTCGTCGTGACGAACGGGCTCGGCTCGGCGAACAGCGCCGCCGCCACGCTCACCGTCAACCAGACGCCGACGATCAACAACCAGCCCTCCGGCGCCACCCTCAATCAAGGCGATCCGCTCACGCTCACCGTCGACGCCATCGGCACGCCCGCGCCGTCCTACCAGTGGAAGCGCAATGGCGTCGCCATCTCCGGTGCCACCTCGGCCAGCTACTCGGTCGGTTCCGTCACCGGCGCCGACTCCGGCAACTACACCGTCACGATCACCAACTCCGTCGGCTCCGTCACCAGCGCCATCGCCTCCGTCGCCGTGATCGTCCCGGGCTTTTCCGCCACCGCCACCACGCCCGCGACCGCCGCCGGCTCCATCCTCCCCGACACCCGTCTCTCGATCACATTCAACCAGCCGGTCTTCGCCGGCGTGTCGGGTTACATCAAGATCCGCGACGCCGCCACCGACGCCGTCGTCGACACCGTCGATCTCGTCGCCGCCACCACGTTGAAGAACACCCTCCGCGCCGCCTCCACCGTCTCCACCCGCGACCTCCCGGTGCAGAACAAGACCATCGGCACGCTCACCAACTTCAACTACTACGCCATCACGCTCTCCGGCAACACCGCCACCATCCACCCGCGCAACGGCGTCCTCGACTACGGCAAGAGCTACTACGTCACCGTCGATCCCGGCGTCTTCGTCACCGCCACCGGCGGCTCCTTCCCCGGCATCTCCGGCTCCTCCGCGTGGACCTTCTCCACCAAGGCCTCGGGCCCCGCCCCCGGCACCTCCATTCTCACCGTCGCCGCCGACGGCTCGGGCGACTTCTACACCGTGCAGGGCGCCCTCGACTCCCTCCCCAACGGCAACACCACCGCCACCACGCTCTTCATCCGCAAGGGCACCTACTTCGAGACGGTCTACTTCACCGGCAAGAACAACATCACCTTCCTCGGCGAAAGCCGCACGCAGGCCATCATCGAGTATCCGAATAACAATACCCTGAACAACGTTTCCGGCTCCTACCACCGCATGACGTTCTACGGCGACAACGTCTCCGGCGTCGTCATCGCCAACCTCACCGTCCTCAACTCCACGCCGCAAAACGGCTCGCAGGCCGAGGCCATCATCATGCGCGGCAGCAACGCCACCACCGCCCACAATATCATCACCCAGGTCGACTGCTACAGCTACCAAGACACCGTCCAGTTCAATGGCCAGATCTACGTCAGCGACAGCCGCATCGAGGGCGACGTCGACTTCATGTGGGGCACCGGCCCGGCCTTCTTCAAGAACTGCGACATCAAGATGCTCCGCTCCAGCGGCGGTTACCTCACCCAGATCCGTAATCCCCAGACCAATCACGGATTCGTCTACGTCGATTGCCGCCTCACCGCCATCACCGGTTCCACCGGCAACTTCCTCGCCCGCATCGACCCGAGCTCCTTCCCCTACAGCGAGGTCGTCTGGATCAACTGCTCCATGGGAAGCTTCATCACCGCCGCCGGCTGGAAATTCGACAACGTCACCAGCGGCCCCAACGTCCACTTCTGGGAATACAACTCCACCGACTCCGCCACCGGCCTGCCCATCGACGTCAGCGGTCGCCTCGCCGCCTCCAAGCAGCTCGTCCAACCCACCGACGCCACCGACATCGCCAACTACAGCACCGCCTCTTACGTGCTCGGCGGCTGGACCCCCGCCCTCGCCCCGATCATCACCGCCCACCCGCAGGGCGTGACCCTCGACGCCGGCCAGCCCCTCACCCTCCAGGTCTCCGCCCTCGCCGTCCCCGCGGCCTCCTACCAGTGGTATAAAGGCTCCGACCCCATCTCCGGCGCCACCTCCGCCACCTACACGGTCCCCTCCGCCTCCGCGGCCGACTCCGGCGTCTACTCCGTCACCGTGAGCAACATCAACGGTTCCGCCCCCAGCACCACCGCCACGGTCACCGTCAACTCCACCGCCACCGCGCAGGAAACCTGGCGCCAGACGCACTTCGGCACCACCGCCAACACCGGCGACGCCGCCGACTTGGCCGATCCCGACCACGACGGCGTTTCCAACCTCCTCGAATACGCCACCGCCCGCGACCCCAAGGCCGCCGACGGCACGCCCGTCGCCGCCATCGCCCGCAGCGGCGACGGCCTGCGCCTCACCCTGACCTACACCCGCATCGCCGACCCCGCCCTCGTCTACACCGTGCAAGGCGTCGACGACCTCTCCGGCACGCCCGTCTGGACCACGGTGGACAGCTCCACCGGCGGCGCCAACGTCGCCGGCCCGGTCACCGTCACCGACACCCAGCTCCTTTCCGCCACCCCGCGCCGCTTCCTTCGCCTAAGCGTCGCCCTCGCCCCCTGATCCTCCCGTCGCGCCGCTACCCCTCTGGCCTCCCCAGCCCCCGGCCGCCGCCGGGGGCTTTTTATTTTCCCATCCCACTCACGGTGGACGGGCGGGTCCCTCCGCCCGTTTTAGCCACCCCGCCAAGCCAGCCCACCAAATCACACATCTAACCATCAAATAACTACTTTCACTCTTCACACCCCATCCCACCCACCACCACCACACCGCCGAAATCGCACCCGCCAAACAAACGCGATTTTCCGCAACTTTGGCCATTGGCCATTGGTCCTTCGTTCTTTCCACTATCCCCGCTCATGTCCGCCACCGCCGCCTCGCCCGATGCCGCTCCCGCCATCCAAGTCCGCGATTTGGTAAAAACCTACGCCGGCCACCCCGCCGTGCGCGGCGTGAGCTTCGAAGTCGCGAAAGGCGAGATCATCGGCCTCCTCGGCCCCAACGGCGCCGGCAAATCCACCACCCTGCGCATTCTTACCGGTTACCTTCCCGCCACATCCGGCCAGGTGACCGTCTGCGGCATCGACGTCGCCGCCCATCCCGCCGAGGTCAAAAACCACCTCGGCTACATGCCGGAAAACAACCCCCTCCCCGACGACATGCGCGTCGGCGAATACCTCCACTTTCGCGGCCGCCTCAAGGGTCTCACCCGCCGCAAACTCGCCCCCCGCCTCGACGAGGTCGTCCACCTCTGCGACCTCGGCCGCGTTCGCGACCGCATCATCGGCAAGCTCTCCAAAGGCTACCGCCAGCGCGTCGGCATCGCCGACGCCATCCTCGCCGAGCCCCCGCTCATCATCATGGACGAGCCCACCATCGGCCTCGATCCGCACCAGATCCTCACCGTCCGCGATCTCATCGCCTCGCTGCGCGGCCGCATGACCGTGCTCATCAGCTCCCACATCCTGCCCGAGATCGAGGTCACCTGCGACCGCGTCGTCATCGTCAACCAAGGCCGCGTCGTCGCCGCCGGCACGCCGTCGAACCTGCGCCGCGAATTCTTCGGCCCCGGCCACTACGAGGTCGAGCTCGCCGGCCCGCTCGACCAGCTCCCCGCCGCGCTCTCCGACCTCCACCCCGGCCTCGCCTTGGTCTCCACGTCCGCGCCCGACGCCGCCGGCTTCGTCACCCTCCGGCTCTCCGCGCCGGCCGACGCGCCGGATCTCCGTGAACCCTTGATCAACGCCCTCGCCCGCGGCGGCCCCTTCCGCCTCCGCGCCCTGACCCGCAGCCGCCACACGCTCGAGGAGGTCTTCCTCGCCGCCACCCAGGCCAAGGCCGCCGCATGATGAGCACTGGGCGAGGAGCACGGAGCAAGGAGCCGGAAAGTCTTTGATCCGCCCCCCGCCGCCGTGGCTCCCTCCCCCGCCTTCCCCTTCCTTTCTTTCTGATTCAGGCTCCCTGCTCCTAGCTCCCATGCGCCCCTTCCGCATCCTTCTCGCCCACGAGCTCCGCATGCTGCTCGTCAGCCCCGCCACCTACATCGCGGCGACGCTTTTCCTGCTCGTGATGGGATTCATCTTCGCCGGCATCCTCGAGACCTTCGCCGCCGCCCCGCAGGAAAGCTCGCCCGCGGTCGCGTTTTTCCAGCTCTTCTGGCTGCCCGTGTTTTTCATGGTGCCCCTCCTCACCATGAAGTCGCTCGCGGAGGAGCGCCGCCTCGGCACGCTCGAGACCCTGCTCACCACGCCGGTCACCACGCCGCAGGTCGTGCTCGCCAAGTTTTTCGCCGCCTACGCGCTCTACCTCGGGCTCTGGGCCGCGACCGGCGGCTTCTTTTTCATCCTCCAAAAATTCGCCGGCGCCAGCCAGACCCTCGATCTCGGCCCGCTCGTCGGAGGCTACGTCTTCATCGCCGTATCCGGCACGCTCTTCGTCTCCGTCGGCATCCTCGCCAGCGCCCTCACGCGCAACCAGGCCGTCGCCGGCATCCTCGCCTTCGTGCTCCTCCTCGGGCTGGTCATCGGCACCCGCTTCGCCGCCACCCTCGAGGTCTTGAAACTCGAGCACCTCGCCTCCGTCCGCGCCGCCGTCGATTACCTGCAAATCTTCACCCATCTCGAGGACTTCACCCGCGGCGTCGTCGATACCCGCCAGATGCTCTACTACTTCAGCGGCACCGCCCTCGCCCTCATCCTCGGCATCCTCGGCGTCGAGGCCAAGCTCCTCCACAGCTGATCGCCCCGGCATCCGTGCCCATCCGTGTAATCCGTGGTTAAAAATCGCCGACCGATGTCCGTCACCTTCGCCTCCGCCCGCCGCCGCCGCACCGCGCACCTCCTCGCCCAGGGCATCCTCGTCCTCACCTTGGTCGCCGGGCTCAACTTCCTCGCCACCCGGCACGCATGGCGCTTCGACCTCTCCCGCCACGCCCGCAACTCCCTCTCCGCCGAGACTCGCTCCTACCTCAAGGACCTTGCCGCGCCGGTGACCGTCGTCGTCACCTTCACCGAGGACGCCGACAAGGATCAGCTCGTGCAGGCCTTCCGCGGCATCCGCAGCCTCCTGCGCGACTACGTCGACGCCTCCGCCGCCAACCCCCGCGGCCCGATCAAGGT
>CBIHRE010000395.1:0-5217 GCA_966212385.1 uncultured Akkermansia sp.
GAGCGACTCGTCGATCACGATGAGGTCGGCCTCGGCCGCCTTCGCGGCCTCGATGATCTCCTCGGTCTTGCCGCTGCCGATCAGCGTGGCGGGCGTGGGCTGGCGCAGGTTGACCAGCTCCTTGTGGACCACATCGATGCGGAGATTCTGCACAAGCTCCTCAAGTTCGGCGAGCAGCTCGGCGGCTTCGCCGTCCGCCATTTCGTGGGTCTGGATGCCTACAAGGAAAGCGCGGTCGCAGCGTTTGCGCTCGGTTTTCGGAACCTCGTCGAGAAAGTCGGCCATTGGGGAGAAAAACGTAGCTTGGGCGGATCCGGGCGAGACGCGAGCGCTAGCGACGACTCGTGACGCGCACCACTTGCATGCCGGCGGCGCGGGCCGCGCGGATGCCCGGCTCGGCGTCCTCGAAGACGAGGCACTTCTCCGGGGCGACGCCGATGCGGCGGGCGGCCTCGAGGAACATGTCCGGGTGCGGCTTGCCCCGGCCGGGGGCGACGTCGTGCGGCGTGACCACGACCGAGAAAAGCGTGTCGAGCCCCGCGGCCTTCAAGGCCGGCAAGGCGATGTCCGGCGTGCCGCCGGTGGCGATGGCCACGGGGCGCGTTTTCGCGACTTTGCGCGCGAATGCCACCACAGGCTCGATGGGCGAGATCTCGTGCAGCTGCTCGAGATAGAGGAGTTCCTTTCGATCCGACACGGCCTCGGGGCTGCTGATCTTCAGTCCGTGTTTCGCCGCCATCAGCTCGGCCACCTGAAGTGAAGGCACGCCGCCCAAGGCATAAAAATAATCTTCGTCCAGCCGGCCGGACAGCCCCTCGTGGCGAAACGACGCCTCCCAGGAGCGGTAGTGCACGGGCATCGTGTCGATGAGCGTGCCGTCGAGGTCGAAGATGTAGCCGGCGAAATCTCCGGCGGGAATATCCAACTGCATAAAGCCGAGACCTTCAATCCGGCCGCCCCGCCCGCGCAACCGAAACCTCCCGTGCGCGACAGGTCGGGGCGCGCGCGTCCCTGCGCACGCTCGACGGGCGCGGGGGCGCGTCCGTCCACCGGGAATGGCATGCGATCAGCGGCCGGCCTCAGTCGCGGCGCGTCCAGGCGAGCAGGACGCCGCCCGCCACGCCGGCGGAGAGCGTCACCATCCAAAACAGGACCGGACTCGCCTCCTCGAAGCCGTGGTGGAGATTCATGCCGAACAGGCCGCCCAAGGCGGTGACCGGGAGAAAAATCGCCGCGAGCAAGTTCAGCCGATGGCCGGCCTTGGCGATGCGCTCGGACTGCGCGGCCTGCTCCTCGCTTTTGCGGGCGAGAAGAAATTCGAGGCCGACCTTGGCGTCCTCGCGAACGAGCTCGATCGTGCGGTCCGCTTCTCCCGCGAGGTCGCGAAGGTTGATCAACTCCGGATCGTCCACCGCCTGCCGCGCCTCCTGGAGCGCAAGGTGGAGATTTCGCGTCGCCCGCCCGACGGGGACGCAGCGGCTCACGATCTCGTGCAGGATCGTCGCGGTCTCCTCGGATTTTTCGAGCCGCTCCTCGAGCTGCTGCGCCACCTGCGAGTAGCCCTCGACCAGGCGCTGGAGGCTGCGCAGCCCCTCCACGCTTAGCGTCGAGCGCCACTTGCCCTGCGGATCGCGCCAAAAGAGGCCGGCCTTGCGACGGAATCCGCCTTCCTCCGGCACGGCGTTCAGCACGAGCAAGACGTGACCCTCGGCGGCCATCGCGCGCTGCCGGCCGGGACGGTTGCCGAGCCGGCGGCGAAAAATGGCCGGCACGGCCCAGTCGGAGGGCAACAAGGACGACGCGGGCGGAGGCGACGGAGGAAGCGAAGGCGTGTTGACGGACATGAGAGGGGAGGCGTGGGACGAGTTGCGAAAACACAAAAGGCCCCGTCGCGAAGACGGGGCCGATGAGACGCTGGTTTAGTTTTTGGCGACCTCGTCGGCGCCGGGCACGCGGCCGAGATCCGGGATCAGGCCGCCTTTGCCGAGATCGAGGCCGAGCTCGCTGATCATCTTCTCCACGACGGGCACCTGGAGGCGGTATTGCAGCAAGGCGTTCACGAGCTGGTTGGGCAGGCCCGCGCCGCCGTTGGCCGCGCCCGCGCCGTCGAGGCCGGCGACGCCACCGGAACCGGAGGCGCCGTTCGCGCCGGGCATGCCGTTGATGTGGAGCATGCGGATGGAGTCGATCTTCTCGGCGGGCTTCATCGCGGCGGCGATGACCTGCTCGAGCTTCGCGACGAGGTCCTTGCGGACCTCGAAGGCCATGATCGCCTCGCCGAGGAGGTTCTTGGCCTCGTTGATCGCCTGGAGGCCGACGGCCTCGACCTCGAAGCGTTTCGCGTCGGCCTCGGCGACGATGCGCACGCGGTCGGCCTCGGCCTGCGCCTGGGTGCGCAGCGCGATGGCGCGGTCCTCGGCGGCCTTGCGGTCGGCCTCGGCGGACACGACGACCTTCACCGCGTCCTGCTCGGCCTGCTCGCGGGCCTTGATGACGACGATCTCCTTGGCGCGCTCGGCGGCGGCGACTTCCTGCACCGTCTTCACCTGCTCCTCGGCCTTCACCATCACGGCGCGCGCGGCGGCGGCCTCGGCGTCGGCCTTGGAGAGCTCCTCGGACTTCTTGGCCACGGCGATGCGCGCCTCCTGGTTGGCGATGTCGATCTCGCGCTTGCGCTGAATGTCGCGCGCGGTGACGGCCTTGTCGGCGTTGATGTTGGCCTCCTTCACCGCCTGCTCGGCGATGATCTGGGCCTCCTTGCCTTCGCGGTCGCGCTCGGCGCGCTCGCGGGCGATGCGGGCCTCCTGCGCGGCCTTGGCCATCTGGACCGCCTGTTCCTGGTCGAACTTGGCCTGCGCCTCCTGCTGGCGAACGGTCAGCGACTGGCGCTCGACCTCGAGGTTCTTCTGCTCGATGGCGAGGCGGGTGTCCTGCTCGACCTGGTTGCGCTCCTTGCGCTTGGTCTCGGTGATCTCGGTGAGCTTGGCGAGGCCCTGCGCGTCGAAGGCGTTGGAGTCCTTGAAAAACTCGCGCGAGGTCTGGTCGAGCTCGGTAAGCGACACGGACTCGAGTTCGAGGCCGTTGCGGCTGAGGTCCTCGGTCACGGACTTCTGCACCTGCATGACGAACTCCACGCGCTTCTCGTGCAATTCATCCATGGTGGTCGTCGCGGCGACGGCGCGCAGGGCGTCGATGAACTTGCCCTGAAGCTGCGCGGTCAGCTCGTCGGGACGAAAGGTGCGCGTGCCAAGCGTCTGGGCGGCGACCATGATGCTCTCGATGTTCTTCGCGACGCGAACGTAGAACTCGGCGCGCACGTCGACACGGAGGCGGTCGCGGGTGATGAGGGCGTCCTGGTTGCGACGCTGCACCTCGAGGCGAAGCGTCTGGAGGTTGACCTCGTTGATCTGCTGGAGAAAGGGCAGCACGATGGTGCCGCCGTCGGTGATGACTTTGCCGCCTCCGAGGCCGGTGCGGACGAGGGCGCGCTCAGGGTTGGCCTTGCGGTAGAGCTTGGCGATCATCGCGCCGAGCAGCAGGAGGAAAACAAAGCCGCCCAAGGCGGTCAGAACGAGGGGGAGCGATAGGTCGGGCATGATGGAGATCAGTGTTGGTTGAGGCGGAAGAGAGTGACGAAACCGGACGCGTGGCGGCGCGATGTGACGACGGAGGATCAACTCCGGGCGACAGGACGCGACGGGTTCGGATGGAGGATGACGGTGTAGAAAGCGCCACGGCGGCCGACGATCAGGACGAGTTCGCCGGCGCGGTATTTCTCCTCGGGACGATCGGCGTAGGCCATGGCGTGATGCGTGGTGCCGCCGGCGTCGCGAAATTTGATCTGGCCCGGTTCTTCGGTGGCGACGGGACCGAGCACGACCTCGGCCTCATGGCCGATAAACGACTCGGTGCTGGCCGCGCTGCTCTCGACATCGCGAGGCCAGACGCGCCCAAGCCCGTAGTTGAGCATGCGCACCGCGGGCAGGGCCAACACGACGCAGCCCGCCATGACGATAGGCCAAGGCAGCGCGAACCCGACGACCTGCAACGTGAGCGTCTGGACGAAGACGCCCGCCAGTCCCACCGCGAGCAAGAAGCCCGCGAGCGAGATCAGGATCGGCACGCGACCGATCCCCAGCCAGTCCAGCACGCACCAATGCGAGGAAACGTCGGGCAAATCGATGTCCGCGCTGAGCTCCAGATCGAGGTCGGAGCCGATGCCGGTGAAGACCATGATGATCTCCAGCAGCGATATCGCGAAAAACACCAGAAGGACGACGCTGAAGGGCCAGATCTGCGCGTGTGTCAGCAGTTCACCGAAGCTCATGGAGCGGAAGGAGTGTCGCGAAGCGGAGGGAAAGCCGAGGCGAAGTTTTCGCCCGGGCGGTTTTGTTGGCGGCCCGGGCCTTAGTTATTGGACGGCTCCGCGGAAGGCGTGGCGGGATTTAGCCGGGCCTTGAGCTGCTCGAGGCGGACCTGCACGCGGTTGTCGCGCGCTACGGCGCCGAGATCGCGCAGTTTGGCCTGCTCGGCCTCCTTGGCGTGGAGCGTGGAGCGGTCGGTGCCGGTGGCCTTGGCATAGCGGTCGTTGAATGCGGTCTCGGCGCGGTCGGCCTTGCGCTGCGCGGCGGCGCCGGGCGCGGCTCCGCCCGCCGAGGGAGCCTGGGCGCGACTGCGACGAAGGGAGAGAAGATCGTCCGCCATCTGGGCGCGGCGGGCCTTCAAGCTTTCGAGGGACTGGCCGAGGCGCTCCGCCTCCGCCTTGTGGTCGAGCATCTGGCTCTCCAGCTCGGGAAGCTGGCGCTCGATGTCGTCGATGCGGGCGAGGCCGGCGACGGTAAGGTCTTCGCGGCCTGCGCGCAACGCGGTCTCGGCCTCGTCCTCGATACGGTTGCGCTCCTGCGTGAGCCGCTCGATGGCCTTCGTCACATGATGCTTGCGCGCGAGCGACTCGCCCTGGGCGACGTGGACCTCCTCGACGGCGCCGTCCACCTCGCGGATGGCGGCCTCGAGGATACCCTCCTCGTTCAGCCCCTCGATCTTGTCGACAAGGGTGTGGGCGGTGCTGGTGAGCACGCGCGCGATGCGGTCGCGTAGTCGGTTTTCCATGACGTTATCCTCGGTTTGGGGTGATGGTTTCGGCGGAAAAATCGGGGGAAAGGACGGCCGTCGGCGCGACGGCTGCGGGCGTAGCGGCCGCGGCGACGCCGCCGGACG
>CBIHRE010000396.1:0-5196 GCA_966212385.1 uncultured Akkermansia sp.
CGGTGGTCGGGGCAGGCGGGGTAGCCGGGCGCGGGGCGGATGCTGCGATATTTTTCGCGGATGATCTCGTAAGGCGTGAGCTTCTCGTCGCGACCGTAGCCGCAGAGGTCGCGGGCGCGTTTGTGGAAATACTCGGCCATCGCCTCGGCGATGCGGTCGCCGAGGGCCTGGACCATGATGGCGTTATAGTCGTCGCCGGCGGCCTTGAATTCGGCGGAGAACTTTTCCACCCCCGCGCCGGCGGTGACGGCGAACTGGCCGAGGTAGTCGATGCGGCCGCTGTCGCGCGGGGCGATGTAGTCGGCGAGGCAGAGATCGGGCTTGCCGCCGTCGTGCTCGAGTTGCTGGCGGAGGAAGTGGAAGGTGTGGCGCATCTGCGAACGGGATTCGTCGGCGTAGATCTCAATCGAGTCGCCGACGGAGTTGGCGGGCCAGAAGGTGAGCACGGCCTGTGGCTGGAAACGATTTTCGGCGATGATGCGCTCGAAGAGCTTTTGCGCGTCGGCGAAAAGCTTCGTCGCTTCGGCGCCGACGACCTCGTCGGTGAGGATTTCGGGGTAGCGGCCGTGAAGTTCCCAGGCGCTGAAAAATGGGCCCCAGTCGATGAATTCGCGGTCGAGTAGTTCGCGCACGGATACGTCGCGGAATACGCGGGTGCCGAGAAATTCGGGGCGCGGGATGTCGATCGTGGCCCAATCGGTCTTGAAGGCGCGGGCGCGGGCCTCGGCGAGCGAGAGGAGGGGCTTGCGTTCGCGGCGATTGGCGAAGGCTTCGCGGGATTTTTCCTGCTTGGCGCGGACCTCGGCGACGTAGGCGGGTTTGTTGTCGGGGTTGAGGAGCTGCGAGACGACGCCGATGACGCGCGAGGCGTCGAGCACGTGGATGACGGGCTCGGAGTAGTGGGAGGCGATCTTCACCGCGGTGTGCGCGGCGGAGGTGGTGGCGCCGCCGATGAGGAGAGGGGTCTTGAAGCCCTGGCGCTCCATTTCCTTGGCGACGTGCACCATCTCGTCGAGGGAGGGCGTGATAAGGCCGGAGAGGCCGATGATGTCGGCGTTTTTCTCGCGCGCGGCCGCGAGGATCTTCTCGCAGGGCACCATCACGCCGAGGTCGATGACCTCGTAGTTGTTGCAGGCGAGGACGACGCCGACGATGTTTTTGCCGATGTCGTGCACGTCGCCTTTGACGGTCGCCATGATGATGCGGCCCTGGGCCTTGGCGGTGCCGCCGGCGGCGAGGAGCGCGGCTTTCTCGGCCTCCATGAAGGGCTGCAAGTAGGCGACGGCCTTCTTCATCACGCGGGCGGATTTCACGACCTGCGGGAGAAACATTTTGCCGGCGCCGAAGAGGTCGCCGACGACGCGCATGCCGTCCATGAGCGGGCCTTCGATGATGGTGAGGGGCTTGCCGTATTTTTGGCGCGCCTCCTCGGTGTCCTGGTCGATCCAGGCGTCGATGCCTTTGACGAGGGCGTGGGAGAGGCGCTCCTCGACGGTGCCTTGGCGCCAGGCTTCGAGGACGGCGATGTCGGCCTTCAGGTCCTTGGCGGCGCCGGAGGCTTTGAGTTTTTCGCCGTGCTCGACGAGGCGTTCGGTGGCGTCGGGGCGGCGGTTGAGGAGGACGTCCTCGACGAGGACGAGCAGCTCCTTGTCCACCTCTTCGTAGACCTCGAGCATGGCGGGGTTGACGATGCCCATGTCCATGCCGGCGGCGATGGCGTGGTAGAGGAAGGCGGCGTGCATGGCCTCGCGCACGGGGTTGTTGCCGCGGAAGCTGAAGGAGACGTTGGAGACGCCGCCGCTGACCTTCGCGTGCGGGAGGTTTTGTTTTATCCAGCGCGTGGCCTCGATGAAATCGACGGCGTAGTTGTTGTGCTCCTCGATGCCGGTGCCGACGGTGAGGATGTTGGGGTCGAAAATGATGTCTTCGGGCGGGAAGCCGACGCGGTCGACGAGGAGGCGGTAGGCGCGTTTGCAGATGCGGATTTTTTCGGCGTAGGAGGCGGCCTGGCCGTTTTCGTCGAAGGCCATGACGACCACGGCGGCGCCGTAGCGGAGGATGGTGCGGGCCTGCTCGAGGAACTTCTCTTCGCCTTCCTTGAGCGAGATGGAGTTAACGATGCCTTTGCCTTGAAGGCATTTCAGGCCGGCCTCGATGACCTCCCACTTGGAGGAGTCGACCATGACGGGGACCTTGGCGATCTCGGGCTCGGAGGCGATGAGCTGGAGGAAGCGGGTCATGGCCGCGGCGCCGTCGATGAGGCCGTCGTCCATGCAGACGTCGATGACGTTGGCGCCATTGTCGACCTGCTGGCGGGCGACGGAGACGGCTTCCTCGAATTGGCCGGCCTTGATGAGCTTCGCGAATTTCGGCGAGCCGGCGACGTTGGTGCGCTCGCCGACCATGAGGAAGGTGCCGGGCTGCTGGGTGAAGGGGAGGGAGCCGGAGAGGCGGAGGGGGAGCGGAGCGAGCGTGGCGTTCGCGGCGGCGAGGTCGGCGGGGCTTGCGGTCGCGGCGGGAGCAGGCGTGGGCGACTCAGAACGGAACGGCTCCGCCGCTCCGCTACGTCCGGCAGAGGAGACGCGGGTGGCGACGGGTTTGCGCGGTTGCTTCGGCGCGAGGGTTTGCGCGATCGCGGCGATGTGCTCGGGGGTGTTGCCGCAGCAGCCGCCGGCGATGTTGCAGAGGTGGCTGTCGGCGAACTCGCCCATGAAGCGCGCCATGTCGGCGGGCTCGAGGTCGAAACCGGTGGGCGTGAGCGGGTTTGGGAGGCCGGCGTTCGGGTAGGCCGAGATGAAAGTGGTGTCGGCTTTCTCGGCGAGCTCGGCGAGGAAGGGCCGCTTGCGGTCGGGGCCGTTGGAGCAGTTGAGGCCGATGGCGAGCGGGTTGTGGCTCTTCACGGCGTTCCCGAGAGCCTCGACGGTCTGCGCGGAGATCATCGTCTCGCCGCCGCGGCCGACGGCGGCGGAGACCATGAGCGGGAGGCGACTCGTGTCCTCGGCGAAGACTTCCTCGATGGCGACGAGGGCGGCCTTGGCGTTGAGCGAATCGAAGATCGTCTCGACGAGGAGGAGGTCGGAGCCGCCGGCGATGAGGGAGCGGATCTGGCGGCGGTAGTCGGCCTTGACCTGGTCGAAGGTGATGACGCGGAAGCCGGCGTCGTCGGCGTCGGGCGAGTTGGAGAGCGAGACGGTGAGCGGACCGATGGCGCCGGCGACATAGCGGCGTCGGCCGGTGGCGTTGGCGATGCGGTCGGCCCACTCGCGGCACTGACGCGCGGACTGGAAGTTGATGTCGTGGGCGAGTTCCTGGAGGAATTTGTCCTCGATGACTTTTTGGTAGAAGGCGGGGTCCTTGCGGCCGCCGTGCTCGCGCGGGTCTTCGATGAAGAACTCGCTCTGGCCGATGGCGGTGGCGGAAAAGGTATTGGTCTCGATGATGTCGGCGCCGGCCTCGAGGAAGCGCCGGTGGATGTCGCAGATCACCTCGGGCTGGGTGAGCGAATAGATGTCGCCGTTGTTCTTGAGGTCCTTGGGAGCGTTTTTGAAACGCTCGCCGCGCGCCTGCTCTTCGGTGATGCCGTAGGTGCGGATGGTGGTGCCCATGGCGCCGTCGATGATCGCGACGCGCTCGGCGAGGAGGCGGCGGAGCTCGATTTCGGCGGAGGTCGTCTTGGGTGCGAGGGAAGCGGACATTGGCGGTGAGAAGGAGGCCAAAGAGGGGCGGACGAAAGGCGATTTTCCCTCTGAGGTCAAAAACATATCTTTACTTTTGTATATGTTGATATGTTTATCCGTCCCCCTCCGGGTTTTTTCCGAAACACGCAATCTGCGCGCGTTTTTCGCCAAGCCATGCTGGCGAAGAAGGCTCGCGTGATAGCGTGTCGAGGCGAAGGCTCGGCCTCGTTCGCGTTCTTTGCACGTTTTCGGAAGTCGGGGAAGGCCGTGAGAACCGGCCACAGTTGCGCTGCGGTATCGTGCCACAAACTCCCACCTCGTCGGCGAACGGCGGGGGCAAAGCCAATCGGGTTAGCAGCCCGGTGAAGGCAAGGAGAGAGGTCTGAAGCACGGAGTCCGAAGATCCGCTCCGAATCGTCTCACGCGTCGGCCGCCGAACTTTTGCGGGCGGCCGAACGCGAAATCTTCATCGCAAAATGAAGCGTGAGAGCAGTCCGCGAACCTCGGTTCGTCTGCTCGCACACCGATCAGATCCAACCGTAACCATGTCCGTTGATGTATTCCTCTCGGGCGGCCGCTTCGCGCGTCGCTCCCTTGTCAATGTCCGCGCCTCCGCCGCGGCCCTCGCCCTCGCGTCCGCCGCGCTTCCGCTCGGCGCCGCCGTGCTCGATTTCGGCGATCTTTCGCTCGCCCCGTCCTCGTATCACAACGGCGGCCCCGCCACCAATTCCGCCGGCTGGAGCAGCGGCGGCGCGGCCTTCAGCAACACCTTCACCGACTTCGGCGGCGGTTTCTCGGCCTGGGCGGGCTTCGCGTATTCGAACACCTCCGACACCTCCACGCCCGGTTTCGGCAACCAATACAGCGCCTACTCGCTCACGACGCCGAACAGCGGCGTATATGGGGTCGCCTACTACAGCGCCTACGACCCCGCGCCCCGCATCACCTTCGCCGGCGAGGTCGCGCCGCTGTCGGTGCTGCTGACCAACAACACCTACGCCGCCCTCGAGATCCTCAACGGCTCCGACTTCGCCAAGAAATTCGGCGGCGCCAGCGGCGACGACGCCGATTGGTTCACGGTCACCTTCACCGGTTACGACGCGAGCAACGCCGTCACCGGCGCGGTCACCTTCTATCTCGCCGACTATCGCTTCTCGAACAACGCCCTCGATTACGTCGTCTCCGACTGGACGAGCGTCGATCTCACCGGCCTCGGCACCGGCGTGAAGTCGATCCAGCTCGGCTTCGCCTCGAGCGACGTCGGCATGTTCGGCATCAACACGCCGACCTACGTGGCGCTGGACAACCTGAACTTCGCCGCCGTGCCCGAGCCCTCGTCCGCCGCGGCGTTCGCCGGGCTCGCGGTGCTCGCCGCGGGCGCGTCGCGTCGCCGTTCGCGCCGCGGCGCCGCCGCCATCGCGGCCTGACGGCCATGCGCTTAGCGCGGAAAATTCCGTTCGTCGTCGTGGGCGCGAGTTTCGGCCTCGCGTCCGCGTTCCCGCTTGCCGGCGGTCCTTAC
>CBIHRE010000397.1:0-5177 GCA_966212385.1 uncultured Akkermansia sp.
AACGGCTTCAGCACCGTCGCGCAAACCGGCACCGTGCCGTCGGCGCTTTTCGGCAACGTATGGCGGCTGACCAGCGGCTCCAACTCGCTCACCTACACCATCGCCAATCTCCCGGCCGCCGACACCGCCTATGATCTCTATTTCTATGCGGCGGGCGCCTCCACCTCGCAGCAACGCGGCGTCACCATCACCCTGGCGGCAGGTAACGTTCCCGCCGGCGGCGCCGGTTCCGCCACGACGAGCGGCATCTCCTCGTCCGCCTCCTCCGACATCACGCTCTTCGATTCCGGCGGCGGCCTCATAAACCAGGGAGCGACGTGGAACGTCGTCCGGGCCCGGAGCGACTCCGCGCGGAAAATCGTCTTCACCCAAGCGAAGCACTCGTCGGGACAAAATTGGTGCAGCGGTTTTCAAATCGTGCCGGTCTCCGCGCCGCCCATCATCTCCACCCAGCCTCCCGCCGCGACATCCGCTCTGGTGGGAGGGACCGTCTCGATCTCAGTGGGCGCTGTCGGTGAGGCTCCTCTCAGCTACCAATGGCGCAAGGATGGCGTCGCCCTCGCCGACGGCGCCTCCGCATCCGGTTCCGTCATCGGCGGAGCAACCGCCGCCACGCTCACCTTGTCCAATGCCGAGGCGGCCGACGCGGGCTCCTACGACGTGGTCGTCGCCAACTCCCAAGGCTCCGTCGTCAGCACCGCCTGCGCGCTTTCCGTCCAGGCCGGCCTCGTGCTCGATCCGCTCCCGGCCCCGGTGATCGCGCCGCCGGGAGGCTCGGCCTCGTTCTCCGTCGGCGTCGCCGGCCCTGGGCCCATCGCCTGCCGTTGGTATTTCAACGGCGCGGCGCTCGCCGACGGCACCCTCCCCGATGGCACCACGGTCTCCGGCTCCGGCACCTCGACCCTCGTGCTCGGCAATCTCGGCGCGGACCGCGGCGGCGACTACACTTTCACCGCCTCTAACGCGACCACGTCGGCGACCACTCCCGTCGCCTCGCTCACCCTCGCCGCGTTCGCCGGTCCCGTCATCCCCTCCGCGACCTTTGCCGCGTCGGCCTACGGAGCCATCGGCGATGGCGTCACCGATAACGCCGCCGCCATCCAGGCGGCGATCAACGCGGCCAACGCCGCCGGCGGCGGCACCGTTCTGGTCCCCTCCGGCACGCTCCTCTGCGGCCCGTTGGCTCTCAAAAGCCGGGTCCACCTCCGCTTCGCCGACGGGTCCACCGTCAAGATGCTGGCCTACGGCCAGTGGCCCAACTACCCCTACGCGACGTCGGCCACGAAAGCCTTCATCAGCGCCGAAAACGTCTCCGACGTGATGGTGAGCGGTCAAGTGCTGATCGATGGTCAGGGTCAGGCGTGGTGGGACCACTATGAGGGCACCAATGGCGTCACTGCGGTGGCCACCTACCGCCCCGGCTCCGTCGTCACGTTCGCCGGAGTCACCCGCGGTGCCATCATCGGCCTGTCCACCCTCAATCCGCCGAACCAGCACTTTGGCATCAGCAACGTCACCTCCAATCTCGTCATTTCCCGCTGCACCCTCACCGCTCCCGATGACTCGCCCAACACCGACGGCATCAACATGGTCGGGCGCAACATCCTCATCGAGCGCTGCGACATCAGCACGGGCGATGACAACATCGTTATCAAGTCCGGCAGCAGCAACGGCATCAGCTCCGACATCCACATCACCCGGTGTCGCATCGGTCGCGGCCACGGCTGTTCGATGGGCAGCTACACCAACAGCCCCGGCATCCACAACGTCACCGTGGACAACCTCGTGTTCGAGGGCACCGGCGCGGGCATCAACCTCAAGGCGAACCCCACCCGCGGCAACGTCGTGGAAAACATCCGCTACGACAACATCACCATGCGCGACGTCGCCGCGCCGATCGGCATCCAATCCTACTACGGCACGGTCGGCTACCCGGGCAGCACCGGCACCTACGGCGCCTATCCAGTCGGCTCATGGGCCAACACCGCCGAGAAATTCAACCTCACGCCGCCTACGCCGCTCAATTCCCCCGACCTCCTGCCGCAGTGGCGCGACATCACCATCTCCAATCTCACCATCACCGGCTCGACCGACCACTCCGTGATCTGGGGCGTGCCCAACATGCCTGTGCGCGGCGTCACGCTGCGCAACATCCGCCAGACCGGCGGCCCCGGCTTCCGCATCTACAACGCGGAGAACATCGTCTTCGATGGCGACAACAGCTTCCTGAGCGAAGGCCGTCCGCTGGTCATCCCTTACAACGCCATCGTCATCACCCGCTCGCCCCTGTCGCGGACTGTCCATCCCGGCGGCGCCGTCACCTTTTCCGTGCAGGTGACCGGAACCAGCGGCGTAGGCGGGCTGGTTCCGGTGTATTCGTGGAAGCATGACGGCGTCGCCCTCGCGGATGGCGTCCGTCCCGACGGCTCCGTCGTGTCCGGTTCCTCCACCCCGGCGCTGACGATCTCGAACGTCTCCGCCGCCGGCGCCGGAGACTACACCGCCGTCGTCTCCAACGCGCTCGACACCTACGTCTACTCGAACCCGGCCGACACCTCGACCGGCGCCCTCGTCCCCGCCGGCCGTGCCGCGACAGCGGAGGCGACCGCCACGCTTTCGTTGTATGCCCAGACCTATTCCCGCCAGCCGGCCGACGCGCTTGCCGCGCTCGGCGGCGCGGCGCGCTTCAGCGTCGAGGCTCCGGCGGCCTCCGCCTTCCGGTGGCAGGTCAGCACCGACGAAGGAAAGACCTTCGCCGACGTGCCCGGGGCCGTCGCCGCCACCCTGACGTTGACCGGCGTGTCGCAAGACGCGCTTTACCGCGCGGTGGCCGTCACCGAGCAAGGCGACGTCCCCAGCGACGGCGCGCGCCTGATCGCGGTCGCTCCCGTCCACTTCACCTCGACGCCGCAGGTGAACTTCGCCTATCGCACGCCGTCCCGCTCCGGCATATCGGTCTCCGGCGCGGCCGCTGTCGGCACCGCCTCCAGTGTCTGGAACAACCTTATCGGCGCCGCCCCCTCCTCGACGCTCAAGACCCAGACCCTGCTCAGCTCGGTTCCGCTGATCTCCGACTCCGGCGCCGCCTCTGGCCTCAACCTTACGTTCTCGGCCAGCTCCGCCTCCAACGCCATGAGCACCGTCGTCAAGGCTTGGAACGACGGATCGGCCTACGGGCCCGTCGCGCCGGTTTTCAATTACTACACTTATTATTGGTATTCCAGCGTCCTCACCCTGCGGATGGCGGGCCTCAAGCCCGGCGGCATGTATCGACTTTATGGTTACGGCGCGGGTAATGCGGCGGGGCAGGGAAGCGCCTGGACTCTGGCCGACGCGAACGGCGGCGCGAGCTCGCCCGTGCCGGCTGACTTCGACAAGGGCTACACCCGGACCGCCTCCGCGGCGAACGCCGGCCACAGCTACGCGATCCTCGTCGGTCAGGCCGCCTCCGACGGCGCGTTGACCTGCTATGTGAACCCCAACTACGGCGGGAACGATCCTTATTTCAACGGCCTGCAGCTGGTGGAGGTCCCCTCCGGGGTGATCGCCGGCCAGCCCGAATCTAGGACGGTCTATGCCGGTGCCTCCGGCTCGTTCACCGTGGACGCCCCTTCCGGCCGGGCATTTTTATGGCAGTTCAGCTCTAACGGCGGCTCCACTTACGCCTCGCTCGATGTCGCGGCGAATCCCTCGGCCGCCACGGCCACGTTGCAACTGCCCGGCGTGCAATCCTCGTCGGCCGGCCTTTACCGCGTCGTGGTGGCGGATGCGAACCGCGTGGTGGCGGTCAGCGCGGCGGCCACCCTCACGGTCAGCCCATCCTCCGCGCCCGTGTTCCAAACTCAGCCCGGAGATCAGGTCGCCACCTCCGGGCAGACCGTGTTTTTCTCGGCCTCCGCGACCGGCACGCCGTCGCCCGCTTACCAGTGGTATAAAGACGGTGCGCCGATCGCCGGGGGGACTTCCGCGACCCTGCAGCTGTCGTCGGTCTCTCTGGCCGATGTCGGTTCCTACGCCGTTGTCGCGCGCAACGTGGCTGGCCTGGTCACGAGTTCCGTCGCGCGTCTGAGCGTCAGATCGCCTTACTCGGACTGGGTGGCCGACCATGGTTTGACATTGGCGACGACCGGCGACGTCGCCGCCGATCCTGACGGCGACGGCTTGGCCAATCTGATCGAATTCGCCTTCGGTCTTGATCCGCTCTCCGGACGCTCTGGTGCGATAGAGGTCGTGGATGGCGCGCTGGCAAATCACGGTCCGCCGTCGCTGCGTGTCGGCGCTTCGGTCACGGCGTGTTTTGTTCGCCGCAAGACATACCTCGCGGACGGATTATCCTACTCGCCGGCGTTTAGCGCGGACTTGACCACATGGGTGGGCGCCGATGCCGGCGCTCTTCTCGTGATCGCGGAAGATGCGAGACATCAGCTGATGGAGCTGCCGGTTCCGGCGTCCTTGGCGACGTCGTCTCGTGTTTTTTTCCGACTAAGGGTGGGCCTGACCCCCTGAAAAATTGATTCAACGATGCGCGCGCCCCCACGATTTACCTGCCGATTAGAAGACTCTCACATAATCGTCGTGGGAGTAGCTCTCGCTCGTCGCTAACTTGCTATCCCAACCCCCATACGCCCATGAACATCCGTTCTCGTTCGCGTGCCTTCACGCTCATCGAGTTGCTTACAGTCATTGCCATCATTGGCATCCTCGCCGCTATTCTCATTCCTACCGTCGGCAAGGTCCGCGCCACGGCCAAAAAGTCCCAATGCGTTTCGAACCTGCGCCAGTGGGGAGTGGCGGTGCGGCTCATGTCCAACGACCACAAGGGCATGGTCCCGCTTTCCAACGCGATTGGCAGCGACCAGCAGATTTACAGTCCGTATTTCAGCCAGAAAACGATGATAAACGCTGCGGGTGAAACGAAGTCCTCGCAAGAAGTGATGAGCCGTTGCCCGGCGGATCCGATCATCGACAAAAATGACCCCGAGTTTCGCGGGCGTTGCTACACGTTTGGCCGGCCGTCGCTGGGCGCGGGCGTCAAAAAGCTCGATCCCGTGGCCTATGGCATGGGCGCGTCGTCTTCTCTGAGCGGCTACCTGATCAGCGACGCGGCAAGCCCTTCGCAGCTTATTCTGATGGCCGAGTCTCATTCCTTGGGAGGCAACAACGCTTACACGGTGGAC
>CBIHRE010000398.1:0-5143 GCA_966212385.1 uncultured Akkermansia sp.
CAGGAGGGATGACGGCGGGGGGCGGGGGGGCGCCGGCGCCGGGCCGCTTTAGGCGCAAAGGACTGACCTCGGGCTCTTCGCTCATTGGTGGGGGGACCGTGGGGACTTCGCAGACGCTTCTCAAAACGAAAAAACGGCGCACCGCGAAAGGTGCGCCGTCTCGAATTTTACGTTCGACCGACGAAAGGCCGGCCGATGCCAGGGAGCGAAGCGCTCCGGGGCTGCTTAGTAGCGGTGATCGCCGCCACCGAAGCCGCCGCGGCGCTCGCCGCCGCCGAAGCCGCCGCGTCCACCGCCGCCGCCGCCGAAGCCACGACCGCCGCCACCGCCACCGCCGAAAGAACGGCCGGCGCCCTCTTCCTTGGGGCGGGCCTCATTGACGGTGAGGGCGCGGCCGCCGAGGTCGGCGCCGTTCATCTTCTCGGCGGCCAGCTTGGCCTCCTCGGGGGTGCCCATGGTGACGAAGGCGAAGCCGCGGGGGCGGCCGGTCATCTTGTCCATGGCGACGTAGACGTCGGTCACGGAGCCGAATTGGCCGAAGGCGGAACGGAGTTCGTCCTCGGAGGTCTTGAAGGACATATTGCCGACGTAGAGTTTGGAGTTGCTCATGATGTTTGATTTCGTCGCTGACGTGTCTCTGCCAGTCCGTTCCCGACCATCGGGTTTCAAATCATCACTAGAGCCTAACTCTCCTGACGACTCACCAGTTCCTGTCATCTAACGTTTCGCTAACGATGCGCGTCACCACACCGTCCGGCGGCCGATTGGCAAGGACAATCGCGGTGATCGGGTTTTGTAAGGTGCCGCGTTTCGGGAATTTTTAGAAACGATCCGGCTCTTCCCAAAGCGTTTCCCGCGCCCGCCGGTCGCGCTTGGTCGGCCTCACGCCACCGCCGGCGAGAATATGCTGAACCCGTTGTTGTCTCGCGGCCTCCAACGCTTCCGGCGAGGTCTCGTCGCGGGCGTAGTCCGCGGCTTTGGCCGCCCCTTGCCGACCGCGTGGAAGGCCAAGCACGACGAGGCGACGCACCACGATCCCCTGCCGGGCCTCGATGACCTGCCCGAGTCGCACGGAGGCGGCCGCCTTGGCCTCGCGCCCGTCCACGGTCACCCGCCCCAAGCGGCAAGCCTCGGCGGCCAAGGCGCGGGTCTTGTAGGCGCGCACGCTCCAGAGCCATTTGTCGAGACGGGCGTCCTCCAAGGCGGGCGGGGCGTCGCGGTTTTGCGGAGTTTCCACCCGGCTGGATTGCGCCCCGGCGGGTCTCCGGGTAAATGTTAATCCGCAGGTTCAGTTCACCAAAATCCCCTCCATGTTCGCCCCCCTCCCCCGTTTCCCTCGCCGCCAGCCCGATTCCACCGGGACGGAGGGATCTTTTGTTCACGAGGTGCAAATCGAACACCGGCGCGAACCACGCAGCCGCAAGCTCGAGCTCGTCCTGGCCATCTGCTGGCTGCTGATCATCGCGAAGTGCGTTTTCATCTACTGGGCCTGCCATCGCTATCAGGACAAGATCCCGTTCGGGCCGTGGTGGCTCATCGGACCCACGCTCGCCTTCGCCTCGCTCTGCACCGTCGTCTACTGGCGGCGCGACTGAACAAAGCAAAAGGCGGGCGAAGCGCTTTGCCTTTCGCGCGTTCCGGGTCTTGCTGCGCGCCGTCATGCCTCACGTTCCCGGTCTCCGCAGTCCCTACGCCCGCGTCGGGCGTCTCGTCTACTTCGGGCGCATGCTCGACAAGATCCGCGTCCACGCCCTCGGCGGCCTTCCCGCCGACTACGTCGAAAACCTGGGCGAGCCCGCGGGCAAACCCACCGTCTTCGACGGCCGCATGTGCCGTTTTCTCCGCCTGCCCTACGCCGAGATCCGCGACCAGGTGCTGGCCAAGCCCTCCGCGAGCGACGCCGAGATCCTTTCCTGGGCCGAGGCCCGCTCGGCCGCCCTCGGCCACACGCCGCGCAGCGACGAGGAGTGCGAGATTTTCAACGCCTTCCTGACCAAGCGCGGCTGGCGCGACGCCGGCGCGGCGATCCTCGCGCAACGCATCGCCGAGTCGAAACTCGAGGGCCGCCTGATCGAGACGATGTTCGACTACCTCGACGCCGACGAGGGCCGCGACCCGGTCCAGACCCGCGCGCTCGCCTCCGCGTGAATCCGCCCCCGGACCTGATCGTCGTCATGGGCGTGTCCGGGGCCGGGAAGACCCGCCTCGGCCGCGCCTTGGCCGACGCGCTCGGCTGGGACTTCGCCGACGCCGACGACCATCATCCGCCCGCCAACATCGCCAAGATGCGCGCCGGACAAGCGCTCGACGACGCCGACCGCGCTCCTTGGCTCGCGGCCTTGCGCGCCGAGATTGACCGGCGCCGCGCGCTTGGCCGCCCCCTCGTTCTGGCCTGCTCGGCGCTCAAGGCAAGCTACCGCGAGACGCTTCGCGCGGCTGCGCCGCTTCGGACGCGCTTCGTCCATCTCGACGGCCCGGCGGAGCTGATCGCCGCCCGCCTGTCGACCCGAAGCGGCCACTACATGCCCCCTGGCCTGCTCGGCAGCCAACTGGCCGCCCTGGAGCCCCCGGCCGACGCGCTGCGTATCGACATTTCCCTTACGACCGAGGGGCAGGTCGGCCGGATCCGCTCGGCCCTCCGCCTTTGATCGAAGGAAACGGGAACAGGAAGCGGGGAGGGAAAACCGACACCCCCGTCGCGGCCCGCGCGCGGCCCTGCGCGAGGACTTGGCCAAAATCCGGCGAATTCCGCCGATTCGCCGGATTGCCATCACCGCGCAAGCCGTCACGCTCGACCGCCTTATGTTCCCCGCGCGCCCCCTCTCGCAGGCCCTTGCGGCCATCGCGTTGCTCGCCGGCACCGCCGGTTTACGTGCCGAAATCAGCTCTTGGACCAACGCGGACGGCACGGCCGTGCGTGCCGAATTCCTTGGGCGAAAAGGAGATTACGTCAGCTTCCGCAAGGAGGACGGCGCCAAATATCTCTATCCCTACGCGAAACTCACCCCAGCGGACCGAGCTCGCGTCGACGCCCTTTCACGCCCCGCCTCCGAGCTCGCCGCGGCCTCCGAGCAGGCGTCCGGCTCTTCCGCCGCACCCGCCTCCGGCCGAAAAGCCATCGCGCCTCTCGGCACGATCTTGGCCGCGGTCTCCGAGAAAATCGTGACCCTGCAAAACGGCGGCTTCGTCACCGCGCCCGCCACCCGCCTCGCGGGCGTCCGCTACCTCGCCATCTACTATTCCGCGCACTGGTGCCCGCCCTGCCGCGGCTTCACCCCCGAGCTCGTCGAGGCCTATAAGACGCTCAAGGAGAAGCATCCCGAGTTCGAGGTGATCTTCGTCAGCAGCGACCACGACGAAAATGCGATGAAGGACTACATGTCCGAATACCGCATGGCGTGGCCGGCCCTCCGTTTCGGCGAAAAGAAAAATCTCGCCGCCCTCCGTCGCCCTAAAAACGAAAACGGCATCCCGAACCTCGTCTTCATGGACTCGGACGGGAAAGATCTCTCCCTCAGCTTCAACGCCGACGGCAGCTACCGCGGACCACGCGCCGTGCTCGCCGACATCCGGAAGCATTTCAAGGACTGAGCCCCTCTCGGAACCGGTTCGCCGCCCGATCCATGTCCACCCTCTCCTCGCCGTCGCTCGCGCCCGCCGAGCCCCTTGTCCTCTCCGAGGTCGAGTGGCGCGACCGGGCTCGAGCCCACGAGGATCGAGTGCGCGCTTGGACCGATCCGCATCAAGCCCGGGCGGCTCGCGCCGAGAAGCACCCCGTCTACGACTTTCTCTTCACCTACTACGGCCATCGCCCCTCTTGGCTGCGCCGCTGGTTCCCGGGTCCCGGCGTCGTCCTCGCCGGCCCCGCCGCCCAAGCCTACCTCGCTCGCTCGGAATACGCGCAAACGACGCGCGGCGTGATGCTCCGGCCCGGCGCCATCTTGGAAAAACGACGCGATTTCGTCGCCTGGCTCCGGGGTTTCCTCGCCGCCGCCTCCTCGCGCCCGCCCTTCTTCGGCTGCTTCGGCCTGCATGAGTGGGCCATGGTCTATCGCCAGACGCCCGACGAGGTCCGGCACAACCAGTATCCGCTGCGCTTCGGCCCCGGAGAAATCGCGACGATCGTGGAATCGCAGCCCCTTCGTTGCACGCATTACGACGCGTTTCGGTTTTTCACCGAACCCGCCCGCCCGCTCAACCGCGCCCCGCTCACCCGGGAGACCACGATCGACCACGAGCAACCCGGCTGCCTCCACGCCAACATGGATCTCTACAAGTGGGCCTTCAAACTTGGCCCGCTCGTCCCCGCCGAACTCGTGGCCGACTGCTTCGAGCTCGCCCGCGATATCCGCGAACTCGACATGCGGGCCAGCCCCTACGACCTCGCCGGCCTCGGCTTTTCGCCCGTGAAGATCGAGACCCCCGAGGGCCGCGCCGATTACGAACGCGCCCAACGCGCTTTCGCCGAGCGAGCCCGCATCCTGCGTTCGCGCCTCCTCGCCTTTTGCGACGAAGTTCTCCTCTTCTAGCCCGTCCCCTATTTCCTTTCCCCTATGCGTCGTCTCGTTCCCCGCCTGCGTCTCCTCGCCCTTCTGGTCGCCAGCCTCCTCCTATGGCTCGCACCCCGCTTCACCGGCCCGACGCCCGCGACCGACGCCTCGGTGAAAACGGCCGAAGCTCCGGCCGTCGCGGCGGACGCCCCGCCGCCCGAGCCCTCCGAAAAAATCCGGCCCGCCCCCGTCCGCGTCTCCGCGCCCGCCGGCACGGTCTTTAAACTCTCCGACGGCGGCGCCACCCGCGACTACGCCGTCGCCCTCGACGAACTCTACTTCCCCGGCCGGCCGGTCTCCCGCCGCATCGAAAAGATCCCCGCCCAGGCCGACCTCCCCGCGCTTCTCTCCGACGCCTCTTCGCGCGCATCCGGCTCTCCAGCGACCGAAGCGCCCCGCCTCGTCCTCTACCCCGTGGGCGCCGAGCGCGACGCCGTCACCCGCCGCATCGTCAATCCCCGCCTCGAGGTCGTCCTGGCCTCGGCCGACACCCCTTCCCCCGCCCCCCGCCCCGACCTCGGTATCGTCGCTTGGGATCGCCCCGCCTACGCCCCCGACCGCGCCATCGCCCGCATCGCCGGCGACGCCGCCCA
>CBIHRE010000399.1:0-5134 GCA_966212385.1 uncultured Akkermansia sp.
TTTATTAGGTCGTGCCATCGCTCAGGCTGGTGTCCGTGTAGCTGGTCGCGGTCACATCTGCGGCGACGGTCGTGTAGC
Organism: uncultured Akkermansia sp.; assembly: GCA_966212385.1. GTDB lineage: Bacteria > Verrucomicrobiota > Verrucomicrobiia > Opitutales > Opitutaceae > IMCC26134_A. The sequence continues at coordinate 79 of CBIHRE010000399.1, forward strand.
CGCTGCCGCTGGTGGTCGAGCGTTTCACGTTATAGGCCGTGGCACCGGTGGCGGTGGTCCAAGTGAGCGCGATCTGCCGCGTGCCGCCGGTGGCCGCGAGGTCGGTCGGGGCGCCGAGCGGTCGCGCGGCACTTTCCGCCGAGGCGGGGCTGGTGCCGACGCTGTTGGTCGCGGTGACGATGTAGTAATACGTCGTGCCGTTGGTCACGGCGGTGTCCGTGTAGCTCGTGGCGGTAAGGCCGCTCGCGAGCGTCGTGTAGCCGCCGCCGCTGATGGTCGAGCGCTGGAGCGCGTAGCTCGCGGCGGTGTTGGCGGCGGCCCAATCGACGACAACCTGGCCGGTGGCGCCGCTCGCCGCGACGCCGAGGGGCGCGGAGGGCTTCCAGCCGGGCAGGCTCACGTTATCGAAGGTCGCGGTGCTGCGTTGCGAGGCGCTGCCGCCGCAGACGGCGAGACCCACGTAGAGCGAGCTGTTCATCGGGATCGTGACGTCGCCGAGGCTGGTCCAAGTCACGCCGTCGGCGGAGCAGGAGGCGGTGAACACGTCGCCCGCGCGGCCGAGCTTCAGCCAGACCGGCACGGTTTGCGCCGAGGAGCCGGAGGTCGTGGTTGAGCCGCCCGCGGTGCCGCGGGAAGCCATGACCGCGACGGACAAGGCGCGGTCGAACAACGCGGCGACCGATTTCGCGTCGGGGTCCAACGTTTCGCGCATGACGACGCCGACCTTCGCGTTGGCGGGCGTGCTGGAGAGCGTGGCGAGGCGGGCGATCACCGTGCCGTCGCCGATCATCAGCAGGCCGGAGAACTGGAATGAATCGGCCGCGCCCCCGATGTCGGTGCCGGAGCCGCTGACCGTGAAGGTGTCGTTGCCCGTCGAGTAGGTGGACGATCCCGCGATGGCGACCGTGCCCACGTCTGAGTGGACCCAGGTGGTAGGCAGGCCCAGATAGGCGGAGGCCTCGGAGGAGTCCGCGCTCTCGCCGGTTTCGTTTACCGCGGACACCACGTAATAGGTGGTCGCGCCCGCCGTGGCACCGGTGTCGGTGTAGCCAGGGGCGGTGACGCTGGCGATCGTCGTAAAGGCCCCGCCGCTGGAGGTGGCGCGCTTGACGTGGTAGCTCGTCGCGTAGGCGGATGCGTCCCAGGAGAGGGTGATCGTGTTTACGCCGCCGGTCGCGGCGAGTTCCGTCGGAGCGGACGGGATCGGCCGCTGCGGCGTGGCGGCGACCTGGGCGGAGAACGGACCATCATAGACGGAGTTTCCGGCGGAAACGACGTAGTAGTAGGTCGTGCCGTAGCTCAGGCCGGAGTGAGACAGGCTCGTGGCGGAGAGGTCGGAGGCGAGCGTGGTGTAGGGGCCGCCGCTCGTGGTCGAATACTTCACGGTGTAGCGCGTGGCGTTGGGCACGGCGTTCCAGGTGAGGTTGAGCGAGAGCGGACCGGGGGTGGCGGCGAGGCCTTGCGGGGCCGCGAGGGGCGAGGCAAGACTCGTGAGCTCGGCGGCGCTCAGAGCGTTGCCATAGATGCGGAAATCGTCGAGGGCGGCGTTGAGGTAGGGGTCGTTGAACTGGGATTTGCCGAGGTAGTTTTGCGTGGTCGCGCCGAGGTCGGAGGGCTTGAGGGCGATGGTGCCGGAGCCGGCGAGGACGCCGTTGACGTAGAGGCGCACGGTGGTGCCGGAGCGGGTGACGGCGACGTGGGTCCAGACGCCGGTGGAGAGGGCGATGCCGGTGCCGCTGACGCTTTGCTCGGCTACGGTGGTGCTGCGGATGCCGAAGCGGAGCCGGGCGGCGCTGGCGCCGGTGCCATATTGGGTGGTCAGGAACATGTAGTTGTTCGTGGCAGTGCCGAAGTCGAAGATGCGTTGCCAAGTCGCGAAGGCGTTGACCTTGACCCAAGTGGAAACGGTGAAGTCGGTGAGATCGCTCACGATGCCGGAGGGCAGCGTGGCATACTGGGAGGACGTCGGGGTGAAGTTGAGGGCGTTGCCAATCTTGCCGGTCGTGAAAACGGGGCTGTTGACCAGCGTGGCGTTGCGAGCGCGGCCGCTGGAATCGGCGGCGACGGTGCCTGAGCTTTCGTCGAACTTGAGGTGGAGGGCCAGGGTGACGGGGCTGGCGGAGACCTCCGCACTCTTTGCGGACTCGTTGGCGGCGGTGTCTGTCGCGCTCACGACATAGTAGTAGGTGGTGCCGTTGACGGTGGTGTTGTCGGTGTAGGCGCTGGTGGTGAGACCGCTGGCGATGGCAACGTATCCGCCGCCGCTGGTGGTGGTGCGATAAACGGTGTAGCTGGCGAGGTCGGGCTCGGTGTTGTCGGCCCAGTCGAGAGAGACGCTGGCGCCGTTGGCCGCGGCGGTCAGGCCGGCGGGCACCGCGGGCGGCGTGGTGTCGTCACCGGGCGCGCCGCCGTTCTTGACGTCGTTAACCTGGGAGGCGGTCAGCGCGTAGTTGTAGATGCGGAAGTCGTCGACGCGGCCGTTGAAGAGGGGATCGGCCGCGAACTGGCTCTTGCCGATGTAGTTGTTGATGGACCGGAATTCGAAGCCGGTCGGGTTGATGGGGGCTACCTTGGTGGCCACGGGCGAGCCGTTCACGTAGAGAGTCGAGGTGTCGCCGCGGAGGGTCACGGCCAAGTGGACCCATGTGCCGATCGCCAGCGGGGACGCGGTTTCGGCGCCTTGCTCGCCTCCGCCGTTGTTGAACGCGAAGCGCAATTTGGCGCCGCCCGAGCTGGGTGTCAGATACAGGTAGCGGGTGGTGCTATCGCCGAAGTCGAAAATGCGCTGCCAATTGCCGCCGCCGTCCCAATTGACCCACGCGGTGATCGTCAGGCTGTCCACGCCGCGAATCACGCCGGAGGGAATCCGGAGATAATCGCTCGAGCCGTTGAGGTCGATCGCCTGGCCGATGTGGCCCGCGACATACGCGGGCGAGCCGGTCACGGTCGCGTGGTTGCCCTTGCCCGAGCTGTCGAGCGTGTTGCCCTCCACTTTGAAGTGGACGAGCGCCGTCCCTTGGGGCGTGTCCGGAACCCAGGCGCTCTTGGCCGATTCGCCGCCGCTCGTATCGACCGCCGTGACGACGTAGAAATAGGTCGCGCCGTTCGCGACGGTGTCGTCGGTGTAGGCGCTCGAGGTCAGTCCGGTGGCGATCACGCTGTAGCCGTCGCCGCTCGTGGCCGATCGATAGACGTTGTAGGAGGCGAAATCGGATTCGCCGTTGTCGGCCCAGTCGAGATGGACCGCTTTGTCACCGATACTTGCGCCCAGTCCGGTGGGAGCCGCGGGAGGGATCGTCTCGGGCGCTTGGGCGGCCAAGGCTGCGACGGCTCCGGCCGACAAGGCGTAGTTGTAGACGCGGAATTCGTCGATGCGGCCGCTGAACAATGCGTCGGGTCCAAACTGGCTCTTGCCGATGAAATTGACCTTCGGTTTGAAGTCCGAGGGGTTGATCGTCACGGCGGGATTCGTGGCCACCGCAACGCCGTTCACGTAGAGCGTCGCCGTGTCGCCGCTCAGCGTCACCGCCACGTGAGTCCAGGTCCCTGTGGCAAGCGGGGTGGTCTCGACAAACTGTTCGGTGCCGCCGCCGCGCTTGATGGCGAAGCGCAGCGTGCCGTTTCCGCTGCTTGGGGAGAGATACGTGTAATCCCAAGTGCCCGTGCCGAAGTCAAAAATCCGCTGCCAGAGGGCGCCGCCGTTCCATTTGACCCAGGTAGCGACGGTGATGTCGTCGGAGTTGGCCACGCCGGAGGGCAGCGTCACGAAGTCCTCCGCGCCGTCCAGATCGAGCGCCGAACCGACATAGCCCGTGGCGTATGCGGGAGAGCCGATGGGGGTGGCTTTGAAGTTAAGGGCGGAGCTGTCGGCGAGGTTGCCGCTCATCTTCAGGTGCACCATCAGTTGGGGCGTCGCCGTTTGCGTGGCGCGGGAGACCTCGGCGGAAGGAGCGCTTTCGCCGAACTGGTTGTAGGCGCTGACGACGTAATAGTAGGTGGTGGCCGCCTGGGTTTCTATATCGCTGAACTTGGTCGTTTCGCGGTAGGCGCCGTTGACGTCGGCGTAGACGAGGTAGGGTCCGCCGGGAGTAGTGGAGCGCTTGATACGATAGCCTTTGGCGCCCGGAACCTCATTCCACGTGAGGTCGATCTGGAGTCCGTTGACCAAGGCGGTGTTCACGACCGGCGTGGAGGGGGCGCTTTGGCCGGTGACATTCCCGAGGAATTGAATCTCCGCCGCGGTGTTCCAACTGTTGTTCGCGGGCTGGATGTAGCGGACGTAGCGGTAGGCCGAGCCGCTGTTGACGGTCTGCGAAGTGAGCACGCCTTCGGTCGGTGCGGTGGTGATGGTAAACAAATCCACCACGCCGCTGCTGAAGTCGGCCGTGTTGGAGGCCTGAAATTTTCCGCCGACCATGAGGTTCGCTAGATTTTTTCGGGGGAAATATTTCACGCCGGTGATCACCGCGCTGACGCCCGATCCCAGATCCAGCCCGGTCCAGCCGCCTCCGGTGCCGCCGATATCGATGAAGTTTCCTAGCGAGCCGTCGAAGGCGATTTCCTTGGTCGCGCCGAACAAGCCAAACGAATCGTTTGTGCCGATGATCGTCCCGGAAAGCTGGGCGTCGGCCGTGACGGCGGCTTCGGCGGAATCGGCGCTCTCGCCGCCGGGATTGTTGGCCGAGACGACGTAGTAATAGGTCGTGCCTGCGGTCAGTCCGGGATCGACGTAGGACAAGCTATCGGCGTCCACCTTGCCCAGCGTGGTGTAAGGTCCGCCGCTGGTGGTGGAGCGCTTGACGTTGTAGCTTTGGGCATAGGCCGATCCCGACCAGGAGAGCGTAATTTGGCGTCCCTGCACGCGCGGAAGCAGCGTGCCGGGGACGGCACCCACGGTGATAGGATCGAGGCTGTGCGTCAGGGTGGTGAAGCCCAGACCGTCGAAGCCGCCGCTGTTGGTGCCGTAATTGGTGCCGCCGCCTTCGGGACGGAGCGCCGCGGCGTATTTCGCCGTGTAGGGCGCGGCGATGCCCTTGCGGTTGACGTAGTGGTTGTA
>CBIHRE010000400.1:0-5105 GCA_966212385.1 uncultured Akkermansia sp.
ATGGCCCTTCGACCACCAGCGTTCGGCGGCGTCGTAGGTGTGGACGAGCGGGTTATGCGGCGAGTTTTCCCAAGGTCCGTGGATGCTCTTGGAGCGGGCGACGACGGCCATGTGGCTGGTGGCCGGGCCGGCGGTGCCGCCCTCGGCGGAGACGGTGTAGAAGTAGTCGCCGCGGCGGAAGATCTTGGGCGACTCGAGATACATGCCCTCGGTCTTCCAGTCGGAGGGATATTGCCAGCCGGCGTAGACGTCCTCGAGTTTGCCGGCGACGGAGAGGCCGTCGTCGGAGAGCGGCACGCGGCCGCCCGCGGAGACGAAGAGGTAGCGTTTGCCGTTCTCGCCGACGGCGTGGCCGGGATCGATGCGGCCGACCTCGAGGCGGACGGGCTTGCTCCAAGGGCCGCGGATGTCGTCGGCGACGAGGACCCAGTTTTTGCCGGCGGCGGGGAAGTAGAGGTAGAACTTTCCGCCGACTTTCACGAGGTCGGGAGCCATGGCGGAGCCGACGACCTCGGTCATGGCGCGCGCGACGGGGCGCCAGTTCACGAGATCCCGCGAGTGCCAGATGAGGAAGCCCGGCGTGTAGTAGAAGGGCGAGTGCGTGAGATAGTAGTCGGCGCCGTCGCGGAGGATCGAGGGATCGGGGTAGTCGCCTGGCAGAATGCAGCGCGGCCAGCCGGGCGCGTGGACGGCGCGCGGAGCTTCCGTTTTCGCGGCAGGGTGGTCGGCGGGGAACTGCTCGGCGAACGCGATCGCGGGGGAGAGCACGAGGAGGACGGCTAGCGAGGCGAGCGGTTTTATCATGTGGCTTGGCCGGCGACGAAACACGGCGCGAGAATGGCGGACGGCATCAGGGGCGCACGACCCACTCAAAGAGCGAGGGGGTGGCGACGCCCGGGGCGGCGGGGAAGGAGAGCCGCAGGTGGCGGGCGCGGACGGGGCGCTCGATCACGATGGGCGAGCCGGAGACGGGGGCGGCGGCGTGGTCGGCGAGCGGGGTCCATTTTTCACCGTCGACGGAGGCCTCGAGCAGGAAGGCGTAGGGTTTCCAGGCGTATTCGAAGCGGAGTTCCTGGGCGCCGATGCTTTGCTCGCGACCGAGGTCGAGGCGGAGCCAGGCGGCGTGGTCGCCGGGGGCGGCGGCCCAGCGGGTGGCGTGGTTGTCGTCGAGGACGCGGGCGGGGCCGGTGTGTGCATCCTTCTGGCTGGAGGCGGTGGCGACGGCGCCGGCGGCGAGGTTGACGCGGCCCGCGTCGCGGTTTTGCACGAAGGCGGGGCCGGCGTGGGTGGGGACGATGGTTTCGACGCGGCCGTCGGCGTTGAACTGGACCTCGTCGACGCAGAGCTGACGGCCGACGAACTTCGGGTCGAAGGGAATGCTGTGGCGGTGGTAGAGGATGTAGTCGCGGCCCTCGTGCGAGAAGACGGCGTGGTGGCCGGGGCTGAGGACGTTGTTGGCCGCATCGGTGGCGAGGATCGGGGTGTTGGCGCCGTCGACGAAGGGGCCGAAGGGGGTGTCGCCGACTGCGTATTCGACGGCGTAGGACCGCTCGGTGGTCTTGCCGGTCGAGTTCATGAGGAAGTAGCGGCCGTGGCGCTTCACCATGAAGGGGCCCTCGAAGTAGCGCTTCGGGGTGACGTCGCGGACCTCGCCGTCGAAGGAGGCCATGTCGGGCTTGAGCTTCGCGGCCCAGCAGCGGCCGTTGGTCCAGTTCCAGCCGGAGCCCCAGTAGAGGTAGGCCTGACCGTCGTCGTCGACGAAGGCCTCGGCGTCGATCATGTGGAAGCCGGGGCGGAAATCGGAGGGGATGAGCGGGCGGTCGCCGAGGGCGTTGCGCCAGGGGCCGAGCGGGTGGTCGGCGACGCCGGCCCAGACTTCGTTGCCGACGGAGACATACATGTGGAACTTGCCGGCGGGTCCGCGGACGACGGAGGGAGCCCAGACCGCGGCGCTTTTCGAGGTCGGGCTGGTGCAGGCTTTTTTGGTCGGCCAGTTGAGCGCGCGGAAGGTCCAGTTTTTGAAGTCGGCGGATTCCCAGCAGCCGAGGGTCTCGTCGCCCCAGGGGTCGAGCGTGGCGTAGAGGTAGGCCTTGCCGCCGTCCTCGACGAGCGAAGGGTCGGCATAGTAACCGGGGAGGATGGGGTTGCCCGAATGCGGGGCCTGGCCGGGGAGAATAGGCGGAGGCGTGGCGGCGGCGGAAATGTCGTGCTCGGTGGCGGCGACGGCGGGGAGGGCGAGCGCGAGGAGGACGGCGGCGGATTTCATGCGTGGGCGGGCGGCGTCGGAAGGGCGGGGCGAAACTTTAGTAGGCGCGGAACTCCCAAAGGCCGGGGGTGCCTTTCAAGATCGTGACGCGCAGATAGCGGGCGCGGCCGATCTTTTCGTCGATGTGCGGGGAGCGGATCTGGATGTCGTCGTGGCCGCCGATGACTTTCCACTTTTTGCCGTCGACGGAGGATTCGAGGCGGTAGGCGTGGCCGACGGTGGGTTTGACGAAATAGAGTTCGGTGCGGGCGACGCGGCGGGTTTTGCCGAGATCGAGCTGATACCAAGGCTGGGCGTCGTTGGCGCCGGCCATCCAGCGGCTGCCGTTGGAGTCGTCGAGGGCGTTGGCGGGCGAGAAGGTCTCGATACGGTTGAGGGTGGGGTCGGCGCTGGGCGGGATGCGGGTGTCGGTCTGCGTGGAGGAGGCGGTGGCCTGCGCGCCGAGGGCGAGGTTGGGCTTGGCGTAGGCGGGATCTTCGCGCAGGGCGCCGACGCCCTTGGACGAGAGCTGGATCGGCTGGATACTGCCGTCGGCGTTGAAATGCATCTCGGCGGCGAGGATCTGGCGATTGGTGCTGGAGCGGCCGTATTCGAGGTAGACGAAGAACCAGCGCGGCGAGCCGGCGGGGTTGAAGAAGCAGCCGTGGCCGGGGCCTTAGATGCCTTGGGCCTTGTCGGTGGTGGAAATGATGTCCTGCGCGGGCGAGTCCCAGGGGCCCATGGGCGAGACGCGGCTCGTCATGTAGGCGTATTGGTAGGCTTCGCTGCCGCCGAGGGTGTAGAGGTAGTAGTAGATGCCGTTGCGTTTGAAGATGGCGGGACCTTCGGAGTATCCGGAGCGTTTGGTGCGGATCTCGGTGACCGGGCCGTCGAGGCCGGAGAAGTCGGGCTTCAGTTTCGCGATGCGGCGGCGTGAGAGGAGCATGTAGGCCTGGCCGTCGTCGTCGCGGAAGATCTCGGCGTCGATGGGATGGCCGGTGCCGAGCGGGAAGGGTTGCCAGCCGGAGCCCTTGTGGACTTCACGACCGTCGAGCGTGAGGAAAGGGCCCTCGGGCGAGTCGCTCACGACGCCGGTGATCTGGTTGTCGAGCGTGGGGAAGAGGTAGTAGCGGCCATTGTTTTTAACCAAGGCGCTGGGCGCCCAATACTTCGCGTCGAAGCCGGGAGGAAAGATGGAGCCGTTGAAGCTCCAGTTGACGAAGTCCTTCGATTTCCAGACGACGGGGAGGCCGGAGGTCGAGAGACCCTGGCCCATGCCGTCGGTGGTGGCGTAGCAGTAGAAGGTTCCATCGATCTCCACGATGTTCGGGTCGGCGAGCATGTCGGGGACGAGCGCGTGGGGAAATTCGCGCTGGGCGTCCTTGTCGGAGGGACGGGAGGCGGTCTGGATGAGCGTGCCGTCGAGGTAGGTGCGGACGGTGTTGCCGGCCAGCTCGACCTTGACCTCATACCAGCGGGTGGTGGCGATCTGGCCGCGTTTGCGGTCTTCGGGAACGCCGGGCGATTGGATGGCGTGGGCGGTGTTGCCCCAGCCGCCGATGTTCCAGAACGATTTTTCAGCGTCGACGGCGGGGAGGCCGAAGAGGGCGAGGAAGCCCTCGGCGCCGCCGAGTTTGCGTGCCTTGAAGGTGAGCGTGTAGTCGCTCCAGGTCGGGTCGCCGATCACGGCGCGGGCGTCCTCGTCGAGGCTGGTCTGGCGGAGGGCTCCGTCGACGATCTCCCAGCGGCCATGCCAGGTTTTCCAGCCGTCGAGGCCTTTGGAGAAATCGCTCTCGAAGAGCGTCTGGCCGTTCTTGACGACCTTGATGTCCTTGAATTCGGCGCGGGTGGCCCAGGTGCCGACGCCGGCGAGGCCGGGGATGCCGTCTTCGGCGGCGAGCGCGGGACGGGCGTCGAGGAGGAGGGCGAAGCCGAGGACGAGGGCGGCGCGGAGCAGGGAGGGGAGCGTGCGGGGGAGGGGCATGTTATTAAAAGCGAGATTCAGCGGCCGGAAGCGCCACCGGAGAAAGCGAAAACGAAAGCGAAGCGCCGCGCGCCGGCGCCGCGCCGGCGACTCAACGGTGGCGCGGACCGGCGAGCGGGCGAGGGGCGGCGGGTTGCGCGAGAGGGGGCATTTCGTCGGAAGCGGCGGTGGTTGCGGCCGAGGAGGCGGGCGGGGCGTCGCCGTCGAGGTCGATGCGTTGGCGAAGGACCTCGAGGTGATCGCCGCGATCGGCCATCTCATAGAGCTTGCCGCGGGCGTTGCGGCCGAAGGGGCGGTGCAGGACCATCATCAACCGGCCATCGAAGGTTTGGAAAAGCATGCCGTGGCCGGAGTCGCCTTTGACGAGCGGATCGAGCTGCTCCCAAGGGCCGGCGAGCTCGCCGCTGCGGGAGCGGGCATGGGTCTGGACGTAGGAGCCGTTTTCGTAGCTCGACCAGAGCATGAGCAGGTGTCCTTCGCGGCTGCGGTAAAACTCGGGTCCGTCGGTGACGTAATTGAGAGGGCGCGCGTCGGGTTTGAGCGCGGCGTTGAGCCAAGGAGCGTCGGAGGCCTTGAAGAGATGGATCGGCGCGCCGGCGGCGCCGGAAAGGTCGGGCTTGAGCGGAACGGCCTCCATGGTGCCGTCGATCTTTTGCACCCATTCGTGGGCGTAGACCATCCACGGCTGGCCCGCGCGATCAAGGAAGAGCGTGCCGTCGAGAGTCATGAACCCGGCGGGCACGACGGGGCCTTTTTCGTCGAGCATGACGAAGGGACCATCGGGGGTATCCGCGACGGCGACGATGGTGCCGCGGACGTGCGTGGCGAAAGGAACCTCGGGCGGTCTGGCGAGAGGCTTCTGGTCGTTGTGGAGGG
>CBIHRE010000401.1:0-5087 GCA_966212385.1 uncultured Akkermansia sp.
GACTTGATCGGCGGAGATGGCGGGGCTGAGCACGGTCCAGTTGAGATTTTCGTCGCAAACGGCGCGCAGTTGAGTGGCGTTGGCCGCGAAAACGCGGGAGCCAACCTGAAGGAGCCGCGTGACCGTCGTGTTAAGCAGCAGGTTCGTCCAAGTATCGCCGTTGGCCGAGGTGCGTATCCGGTTGTCGGTGCCGAGGAGAATGAAGCGGTCGAACGCGACGACGCCCGCGCGAGGCACGGGCAGGCCGGGAACCGCGGTCCAGCGAACGCCGCCGGATGATATGCGGACGTCCGTGTTGTAGGACGTGCTCCAGCCGACGAAGCGCGGGCCGTCGCGCATGAGCACGGTGTTAAAATAGGTGGAGACGTGCGGGGGGGATGTCTGCCAGTTGTAGCCGTCGGCCGACACCGAAGTGCCGCCCACTCCGGCGACCCCGCTCGTCGAATAGAAACGGAAATAGATCCCCGACGCGTGCTGAATGGGGGAGGAGGGGTCGCCGGCGGTCCCGGTGGGAACCTGGGTCCAGCCGATGCCGTCCTGGGTGATGATCGCACTTCCGTTGAGGCTGATCGTCAGGGGGGCGGGGCCGCCGTTTGAGGCCAGAACCCCCGCGGTCGTCCATGACTGCGGGAGCTCGACGGGTTCCCAACGTCGACCGTCCGAGGAGCGGTATATCTCTCCGTTGCCGGCGCTGGCATAGAGGATGCCGTCGTGCGTGGTCACGCCGACGAACGAGAACCCGCTGTTTATAGATGATGTCGCGAGCGCGTTGACGGCGTTCACAGCGATGGAGTCGCTGGAAACGAGTCCGTCCGAGTTGTATGCGCGGGCGTGAATTTGGTAGGCGCGATTTTCAAAGGCGGTGAAGGAATATCGGAGAACACCTGAAGCGGAGGACGTGGCCACGAGGAGGTTGTCCACGTAAAGTTCGGCCCGTTGAAATGTGCCTCCGGGGGCCGAGACCTCCGCCTGCACGTCCACGGTGTTGTTGAGCGGCACGCTGCCGCCGTCCTTAGGGGTAATGATCTGGCAGAACGGAGAGGCCGACGCGGTGCGTCCATTGCGGACGATGTGCGGGCCGGAACTCAGTCCGACGAGGACGTCGTTGCCGACGGCGAACTGGCTGGCGGTGATGCCGGTGTTCACCGCTTGCCAGTCGAGGCCGTTTGTCGAAGTGATGATTTTGTCTCCGGAGAAGTCGGTAAGGAGGAAAAACAAGGCCCCGCGGTAGGCGAAGAATCCGCGCATGGTGCTCGCGGCGGTGAAGGGCGTGGGGCGCGCGGTCCATGTGATCCCGTCGGACGACTCCCAGATCTGGCTGGCGCTGTCCGTGATGACATAAAATTTGCCGCTGTTCGCCGCGAATCCCGCGAAACCATGGGTCACGGAGTTGAGCGGCGCGGCGCGATTCCAGACGAGACCATCCGTGGAAGAGGCCAGGTTGTCGAAGCCTGCGAGGAAGACGCGACCTGCCGCTTGATAGAGCTTGGTCCCGGCGGAAACGGAAAAACCGGGATCGACGGTCGTCCAAGCGATTCCGTCCGTGGAGGTGATAAGCGCGCTAAATCCGGACGTGCTCCCGCCCAAGGCGATGTAGCGGCCGGCATGATACACGATGCCGGAAAGGGGCCCGGCCGGCGAGCCGGCGATGGGCGCGATCGAGAGGGGGGAGCGTCCCCGCCAGATGCCGGCGTCGGTGCTGGCCCAATACCAGCCGTTTGCTTTCCAGATGCGCTCGACCGGCCGCGGGTAGGGGAGGGTGTAGGTTTTCCACGTGGCTCCGTCGCTGGAGAGCGCGACGAGGCCCTGGCCGTCCCGGCTGGTGAGAATGAACTCGTCCTCGAAAAACTCGACCGCGCTGGCTGTTTTGCTGCCCGTCCAAACCCAGGGGCGGGCCGTGTCCTCGAGATGGGCCGCGTCGGGTGCGGAGAGGATGAGACCGTTCGCGCAGCCGACGAGGGTTCTCCCGCCGGCGTGGAGCAGCGCGGTGATTTTCACCGCCGGGCTGGATGTGGTGGGAATGGAAATCATTTCCCAACCCGATCCGGTGGTGGACACGCCGAGGTCGAGTCTGCTGGCGGACGAGGGATAGACGAAGCGCTGGCCGTCATGGACGACGGGCGGGTTTACGGAAGAGCTGGTCGCGGTCTGCGTCCAGGTGAGGCCGTCCGCGGACTGGAAGTAGCCGCTGGCCCAGAGATGATAGCCGCCGTTGTGGTGGGTGATCGCGTTGACGCTGTTGGTCGCGGGTAGCGTGGCCTTGGTCCAGGTATTGCCGTCGGTGGACGTGTAGAGCGCGTTGCCGAAGTTATGGATGTAGGCGAAAAACCGGCTTCCGGCGAAGGTGAGGCGGGTGAGGCCGACGGGAGGGGCGGTGACGGGCGCGGCCCACGAGGTGCCGAGGGTCGAGCGACGCAGCGTGCCGTCCTCGCTGTTGAGCAGGACGAAAACCCCGTTGCCAAAATGGAGGGAGAGCGCGGAGCCGCGGAAGGGAAGCGTGGAAAGCGACCAAGTGGCGCCTCCGTCGGTCGAGCGGTAGATGCTTCCGTTGGCGGAGGTGTTGGGGTTGACGCCGGACAGAATCGTGACACCGCCGCCTTGGGCGATTTGAACGGCGCGGAAGGCGGGGGGCAGAAGTTGTTCCTGCCAGGTCTGGCCGTCGGTCGAGCGAAGGACCTTGGTGTTCGTGCCGGAAGAGGCGACCGCGTGGTATGTCGAGCCAAACAGCCTGATGTCCTGGATCTGCCAGCCTTGGTCGGGCGCGGTCACCCAAGTCCAGGCTCCCAGCGGGGAGTCGGATACGCGGAGAGTGAAAGGCGGGGACTGGGTGGCGCCGGTGGCGTTGGAGATCACCGCGTGGTAGCGGCCAGTATCCGAAGTCGCGAGGGCGTTGAAGTAGAGGCTCCTCCCGTTTGCGCCGGGGATGGCCACGCCGTCCTTGAACCACTGGAACACGAAGGGCGCGCTGCCCACGGCGTCGACGCGCAGGGTCAGGGGATTGCCGGCGGTCTCGCTGAGGTTGGTGTTGGACCAGGTGATGAAGGGCGCGGAGGCGCGTTCGGTGAGATAGGCGGGGGCGGAGGTGAGCGACTCGCGATCATTGACGATCACGGCGTGGTATTTGCCGAGGTCGCCCGCGCCCACGTTGTCGAGGATCAGTCTGCCGTCGTGGCCACCGCCGATGGGCTCGTCATCCTTGAACCAATGCGCTTCCGAGTTTTCGGAGGAGAAAAACTCGACGCGCAGCGAGACCTTCGATCCGAGGCGGACGGTGGCGGACTCGGGCTGTTTGACGATGAGGATGTTGCCGAGACCGTAGCCTCCCAGCCGGATGTCGCCCGAGGTGCCGCCCCATGAGTCCACCGCGATGAAGTAGGAGACTCCTGCCTCGGCCGTAAACGACACGGCGCTGTGCAGTCCGAAGGAGTTAGCGTCGTCGTTGGCGGCGACCTCGACCAGCGCCCCGGAGGTGTCGAGGCGGTATACGGCGAGGACGGTGTCGAAGGAGGAGCCTTGCGTGGTGAGCATCTGCTCGGTGGTCCGGGGGGCGGTCCATTTCCACCATGCGCTGCGGCCGGCACCGGTCTTTGCGTGGCGAGGCTCGCCGGTTTCCCGCGTGGCGCCGCGGTTGTTGCCCGAGGCGGAAAAGGTCTCGCCGACGAGCGGAGCGGCGTCGGCGCGCATGTCGTTGCCCGGGGGATGGGAACAGCCGACGGTGACGGCGTGGCCGAGCGGGGAAAGCGTTCCGACGGCCACGAGATAGTGTTGTCCGGCGTCGGCCCAGAATACGGGCGATTGCGCGACGCCGTTCTTTTGTTCGATCAGGACCAACTGACCGCCTGAAACGCGATACACCGCGGAGAAGGTTTGCGGGTCGTCGGCGCTGATGCGCCAGCTGGAGCGGCCGCTTGCGGGGGCCGTCCAAGAGAACCAAAGGGTGCGGTCACCGGAAAGAGTCGCAGGGTCGTCCGAGGAGCGGGTGGCGTGGGTCGTCGAGCCAGTCCAAACGCCTTGGTATTCGTCGAAGTCGTAGGCCGATTCGCGATGATCGTTTGCGGGGGATGAATCCACGGTCGCCAGAAGCGTAGGAAGGTGGAGGACGCCGCCGGTGCGCACGCGGCCTTGGAGCGAGGGGGCGGAGCGCGTCCCGGCGAGCAGGCGATCGATCAATTGCGCGGGATCATCGGTCGGGTGCAGCGCCTTCAGCAGGGCAAGCGCACCGGTGACATGGGGTGCAGCCATCGAGGTGCCGCTCAACAGCGTATACTGGTCGTCGGCCTGGTAGTAGGTGGAGAGAATATCTTCCCCGGGGGCGGCCAGGTGGACGCGATCCCTGCCTTGGTTGGAAAAAGAAGTGAGCGTGCGATCACGATTCGTGGCCGCGACGACCACGAGATTGGGCAAATCGAACGCCGCCGGGTAGCGGGGCGAGGAGTCGATGTCGACGGCCTGGTTGCCTGCGGCTGCGACGAAGACGATTCCCGCTTCGCCGGCCTGCCGAATGGCGGTTTGAAGCGATGCGCTGGCCGAGCCCATGCTCCAGCTGGCGTTGATTAGGCGCGCGCCGTTGAGCCTGGCGTAGTTGATCGCGGCGACGGCGTCGGCCGTGGTGCCCACGCCCAGGTGGTTGAGAAACTTCGCGGTCATCAGCCGGGTGTTCCAAGCGACGCCCGCGACGCCGACGGCGTTGTCGCCGCGAGCGCCGATGTTGCCCGCCACGTGGGTGCCGTGGCCGTTGTCGTCGGACACGTTGCCGGAACCGTCGATGGCGTTGAAGCCGTGGCTATCATCGACGACACCGTTACCGTCGTCGTCCACGCCGTTGCCCGGGACCTCGGCGGCGTTGCTCCAGAGATTCGATACCAGATCTTCGTGGGTGGCGCGAATGCCGGTGTCGGTGACGGCCACCACGACGGTCGATGCGTCACGGCGGACCGTCCATCCGGCGTCGGCTTCGATCGACGCGGCGGCGGAGTCGCCGGAGGACGACAGCCCCCACTGGGCGGGGAAGCGGGGGTCGTTCGGGGTCGAGTCCGTAGTGATCAAGTAATCCGGCTCGGCGAAGGCGACGAGGTGCACGCGCTGGC
>CBIHRE010000402.1:0-5079 GCA_966212385.1 uncultured Akkermansia sp.
CCCGAGCAAGGGGGCGTAGATCGAGTAGCCTAGTCCCCGGCCGCCGACGTTGAAGCTGCCGGAGACGGCGGGCAGGTAGCGGGCGTTCGCGATCGCGTCGGCGCGGGCGGGCTCTTGGTTGTGGTCGTAGCCGTTGAGACCTTCGTTGCCTTCGCACCAGAGGGTGCGGGCCGTGCGCGCGTCGACGTAGGCGAGGGAGATCGCTCCGAAGGTCTCGCCCATGAAGTTGTTGGCGTCGGACTCCCGGAACTTCGAACTGTCGCCGTCGAGCGAGCCCCAAAACTGCGCGACGCGGCCGACGGCGGTCTTTTGTTGTTCGATCGCGAAATTGATGTCGCGCGCGAAGCTGTTCATCGCGCTGCGGGTTTTCAGCAGGCTGAGGGCGCGTTCGCTTTCGCCAAGACCAAGCCAAAGGAGAAGGGTGATGGTGCCGGAGGCGACGATCACCGGAAGGGGTATCCAGCCAGGAGGGGCGTCCGTGGTTTCCCGATGAATGCGCCAGGCGCAGGCGAGGAGGGCGAGGCCAAGCAGCAGCGAGAGCGCGCCGGAGCAGGGGGAGACGCTGCCGAGATCCCAAATGCTGCCGCTGGGAAGGCTGAGCGTGCTGAGGATGCCCGAGCTGCCGACCGCGGCGAGAAGCGAGCCGGTCAATCCGATGGCAAGCGCGCGACGAAGGGGTTTGGCGCCGAGAAGCGGGCTGATGACGATGCCGGCAAGGGCCAGGCTGGCGGCGATCACGGGCGACATGCGTCCGCGGTGCGCGGCCGACGGCTCGGCCAGACGGTCCACGGCGAGCAGCTCGTCGACGCCGAGGTCGATGCGGAACAGCGAAAACAGAAGTGGCTGAAGCAGCGTGACGATTCCGATGACCGCCGGGGTGAGCGCGAGCCAGGCGAGGGCGCGCCGGGAGCGAGACTGGCCGGCGAGGGCGAGCCCGAGCAGCAGGTAGCAAAGGCCGGCGTTGGCCTTCACCGATTCATGGTCGGGGCGCCACTGCACCAACACGTCCATTTCGAGCCACCAGCCGGCCAAAATCAGCAGCCCGCCCAGCGCGACCGCGGCGCCGGATCCGATCGCAAGCCGTTGAGACCACGTGGTCGGGGCGATCAGCGGATGCGCGGCGGACTTCATTTTCTGTAAGGGCGGGACCCTAGGAGTTATCCACCGGTGTGCGAGGGGATTTCTCCGGGTTCGTGAGACTACCCCCCGGCGGCGACGACGGATTTTTACGAAGCGGCGAAACGCGTGCGCGTTGGTGCATACGGGCACCGCTTCCCGAAACGGCTGGCAAGCTCGCCCGCTTCGTTTCCTCGAGGCGAAGGAGGGCGGGGCGAGGGAAGCGCGATGCGTGAGCTTGTGTTTATGCGCGCCGGACCGTGAAAATTCGCCTTCCTTTTTTCCATGCACGCCGTCCGCACCGCCTCCATCGCCCGCAAGACCGCCGAGACCGACATCAAGCTACGTCTCGGCATCGACGGCGTGGGCCGCTCCAACATCGCCACCGCCATCCCGTTTTTCGATCACATGCTGACGCTTTTCGCGAAGCACGGGCACTTCGATCTCGACGTCACCTGCGTGGGCGACGTGGCGGTGGATTACCATCACACGGTAGAGGACGTGGGCATCGTGCTGGGCGAGGCTTTCAAGCAGGCGCTCGGCGACAAACGCGGCATCGTCCGCTACGGGTTTTTCTACGTGCCGATGGACGAGGCGCTGGCCCGCGTGGTCGTCGACCTGTCCGGCCGCGCCGCGCTGGCCTACGACGTGGTCGCGCCGACGATGTATGTGCGCGATTTCAACCTCATCCTCGTGAAGGAATTTTGCCGCGCCTTCAGCAACGCCCTCGCGTGCAACCTGCACGTGAAGCTCGAATATGGCGAGGAGCCGCACCATGTCGCCGAGGCGATTTTCAAGGCGCTCGCGCGCGCCCTTGACGCCGCTGTCACGCTGGACCCGCGCTCCGCCGACCAGATCCCGAGCACGAAGGGTTTGATCTAAGGCCGGTTTCGCGCTCCTTGCCACGGCCCTCGTGTCCCGCTTCTCGCATCGCTCCCTGTTCAAATGATCGCCGTCATCGACAACGGAATCTGCAACCTTCGCTCCGTGACCAAGGCCCTCGAGGCCGTGGGCGCGGAGGTGCGCGTCGTGCGCACGCCCTTGGAGGTCGAGGCGGCCGACGCCGACGGCCTCGTGCTGCCCGGCGTGGGCGCCCTGCGCGATTGCGTGGCCTCGCTGCGCGCCACGGGGCTCGACCAGACGGTTCGCGAATGGATCGCCGCGGATCAGCCTTTTCTCGGCGTTTGCCTCGGCATGCAGGCGCTCTTCGAACACTCGGAGGAAGGCGGCGGGGCCGGCACCGAAGGACTCGGCGTTTTTCCGGGACGCGTGATCCGTTTCGTGCGTCCGGCGGACTTCAAGATCCCGCACATGGGCTGGAACGAGGTGCGTTTCACCCAGCCCGATTCGCCGCTGCGCGCCGAGCTGCGCGTCGAAGGCGAGGCGTTTTACTTCGTGCACAGCTTCCACTGCATGCCGGCCGATCCCGCGTTGGTGCTGGCGGAGTGCGATTATGGCGGCGTGTTCACGGCGGCGATCGCCCGCGGACGCTGTTTCGCCACGCAGTTCCACCCGGAGAAGAGCCAGGCGAAGGGTCTGCAAATCTACCGGAACTTCGCGTCGGTGGCCGCCCGGGCGGCGCTGGCCGGTTGAGAGCGCGGCGCGCGGTGGAAAAGCCGCCGTCCCTTTCCAAGCGCGCCGGTCGCCATTGACGAGGGCGGCGGGCGTGCCCCTTTTCGCGCTTCTTCAACTATGGAATTCCTCGCTCATCCCGAAACTTGGGCCGTCTCGCTGCTCACGCTCACCTTGCTCGAGATCGTCCTCGGCATCGACAACATCATCTTCATCTCGATCCTGGCCGGCAAACTGCCGAAGGAGCAGCAGGCCAAGGCCCGCCAGCTCGGCCTCGGTCTCGCTCTCATCACGCGGATCCTGCTGCTTTGCAGCATCAACTGGCTGATGAGCCTGACGACGCCGCTCTTCACCTTTCCTTTCGTCGGGCACGCCGTGACGGGCCGCGATCTGATCCTGCTCATCGGCGGTCTCTTCCTCGTCGGCAAGAGCGTCGTCGAAATCCACGAAAAGCTCGAGGGCGAGGACGGCCACGCCAGCGCCGGGAGCAAGGCGGCCAAGTTTGGCGCCGTCATCGTGCAAATTCTGCTCCTCGACATCGTGTTCTCGCTCGACTCCGTGATCACCGCCGTGGGCATGGCCAATCACCTTTGGGTGATGATCGTGGCCGTCATCCTCGCTCTCGGCGTGATGTTGATGTTCGCCGGCGCGATCAGCGATTTCGTCAACCGCCACCCGACCGTGAAGATGCTCGCGCTGAGCTTCCTTATCCTGATCGGCGTCACGCTGATCGGCGAGAGCCTAGGCCAGCACATCCCGAAGGGCTACATCTACTTCTCCATGGCCTTCGCCTTCCTCGTCGAGATGCTCAATCTCCGCCTGCATTCGAAGTCGAAGACCAAGCCGGTGGAGTTGCGTCAGTCGGTGAAGTGAGTCAGCTCCCCTCCGCATGAGCGGAGAAAGCGATCTTTTTGGTGATTTGGAGCCGGCGTCCGATTTGGCGCCGGCTCCTTCGCGCCCGGACGCCGTCCCCGCATCGTCCGCGCGGCAGCCGCTCGCCGCGCGCATGCGCCCGCGCAGCCTCGCCGAGATCGCGGGCCAGGAACATCTCACCAAACCCGACGGCCTGCTCGCCCGTCTCATCGCGGCGAACCGCTTCGGCAGCCTGATTTTCTACGGGCCGCCGGGCTGTGGAAAAACGAGTTTCGCCGAGGCGATCGCCCGCGTGACGGGCAGCCGCTTCGTGCGCGTCAACGCCGTGATGAGCAACGTCGGGGAGCTGCGCGAGATCCTCGCGACCGCTCGCCGCCGCCCGAGCGAGCCGACCCTGCTCTTCATCGACGAGCTGCACCGTTTCAACAAATCCCAGCAGGACCTGCTCCTGCCCGACGTCGAGGAGGGCTACGTCCGGCTGATCGGCGCCACGACCCACAACCCCGGGTTCTACGTCAACCCGCCGCTGCTCTCGCGCAGCCATCTTTTCCGGCTCGAGCCGCTCGCGCCCGCCGCCGTCGCGACCGTGCTGGCGCGGGCGCTCGCCGACACCGAGCGCGGCCTCGGCGTCACGGGTTGCACGGCGGACGAGGCGGTGTTGCTCGACCTCGCGAAACTCTGCGACGGCGACCTGCGCCGCGCGCTCAACGCCCTCGAGGTGATCGTCGCCGGCCTGCCCGCGGGCGCGGCGGTGACCCCGGCGGAACTGGAGATTTTTGCGCGCGAGCGGCGCATCCGTTACGACGCCGACGAGGACGAGCACTACGACACGATCTCGGCCTTCATCAAAAGCTGCCGCGGCTCCGATCCCGACGCCGCGCTTTACTGGTTGGCCAAGATGCTGGCCGGCGGCGAAGACCCGCGCTTCATCGCGCGTCGCCTCGTGATCCTCGCTAGCGAAGACGTCGGTCTCGCCGACGCGCTTGCTCTTCCGATGGCGGTCGCGGCGCACCAGGCCGCGGAGCTGGTCGGCCTGCCCGAGGCGGAATACGCGCTCGCGCACGCCACCCTGCACATCGCCTGCGCGCCGAAGAGCAACTCGGTGACGCTCGCGCTCGCCGCGGCGAAGCAGGCCATCGCCGCCCAGCCCGTCCAGCCGGTGCCGGTGCATCTCCGCGACAAAGGCGGCAAGGCGAACAAGGCACTCGGCCACGGCAAGGGCTACCTCTACGCGCACGATTTTCCGGAGAACATCGCGCCTCAGGCCTACCTGGAGAAACCGCTCACGCTTTTCACGCCGAAGACGGCGGGCATCGAGGCCAAGCTCGCGGAGCGCCTCGCCCGTTGGCGCGAGATACGGGCCCAGGCCCTCGGCGGCCAATCGCGCGGGCAGGGGCGGCGCCCGCCGTCCAACGAGGGCGCCTGATTTACGGCCGCTTCGCCCGGCGCGCGCTTGCCGCCGGGGGCGACGCGCGCATGGTCTGGGTCATGCGCCCCGCTTTCTTGTTCGCCGTCC
The DNA here is from genome assembly GCA_966212385.1 of uncultured Akkermansia sp. Lineage (GTDB taxonomy): Bacteria > Verrucomicrobiota > Verrucomicrobiia > Opitutales > Opitutaceae > IMCC26134_A. The sequence goes on from CBIHRE010000402.1 coordinate 5,078, forward strand.
TC